>JAFULX010000232.1 GCA_017483065.1 Clostridia bacterium
ATGTGCTTTCGTCGGGTATAGTATTATCGGGCGGCGGTGCACTTATAAAGGGTATAGACGAGGTTATTGAGGCGGCGACAGGCATACGAACACGCATTGCTGATAAGCCGACAGAGTGCGTCTGCATAGGTGCAGGGTTTGCTCTTTCAAACCCTACTGTTGTGCGTCGCAGTGAGGTTTCGAGAAAAAGGTAGAATTTGACGAAAGGAATTGACTTTTGGTATGTCCTTGAAAAACAGACCGATACTCATAACGGTTATAGTACTTGCCATTGCTGTTGTGATAGCCTGTATTTCGCATTTTAGCGGTGGCTTGCCCGAAAGAATTGTCGGAGGTGTAACAGAGCCAGCGGAAAACTTGTTTTCCAAGCTTGTATCTCCTGTAACACGGTTTTTCGGTAATATGCAAAGCGGCGAGATTTTAAAAGAAAATGAGGAGCTTCGCCACAAGGTCGACGAGCTATTGGCACAGAACAGGAGTACTCAGGAATATATCGAGGAAAATGAACGGCTGCGTGAGCTTTTGCGGCTTAAAGAGGAAATGGTAAATCAGGAGGTTGTAGCGGCAGAGGTTATTGCTCTTGATTGGGATAATTTTTCCGAAACGGTTACGATAAACCGAGGTGGCCGTGACGGCGTTGAGGTAGAGGACGCAGTTGTGTCTACACTCGGAATAGTGGGCAGAGTGTCCGAAGTCGGCGATGATTGGGCGATTGTAACCACGTTGCTTTCTCCAAGACATTCGCTCGGAGTTAAGGTGACAAGAACTGGTGACTTGGCAGTTGCAGAGGGTGATGTTGTCCTTGCAAAGGACGGAAAGCTGCGCCTTGACTACATATCGGGTGCGGCAGAGCTGATTGAGGGAGATATTATTGAAACCTCGGGTGTGGGCGGTGTTTATCCGCCGAAGCTCGTGGTCGGAAAGGTTTCGGAGATAAAGAAGGATAATTCGGGTGCTGTTTCGTATGCAGTGGTTGAGCCTACCGCTGATATTTCCCGCCTTTATGAGGTGCTTGTGATAACCGATTGGTCAAGAGAGAGCGTTGACCCCGATTATGTTATAGGTACACCTGAAGAGCCGATTGAAACGGTTGACGAGATTACCGATGATGAAATTGAAAATGCCGAGGGCTGATGAGATATGAAAGCTTTAAAGATATTTCTTGTATGTGCCGTCTTTTTCCTTTTGGAAAGGGTGTTATTTGCACGCATTGAAATATTCTCACTCGCCCCGTGGCTCGGCTTCGCTTTTTGTCTTATAGGAGCTGCTGTAAGTGCTGATATGCATACAGCGATTATAACAGCGGCGGTTTACGGACTTGTTTCCGACCTTGCAGGCGGCGGAGCAACAGGCTCTGCAATGATTAGCTTTGTGCTTTCGGCAGGCTTGGTACATCTTCTTGCAGGCAGAATATTCAGAAACAGCCTCGCAGTTTCGCTGTCGGCAGTATTTGTTGTCGGAATATTTGGCGAAATGCTCTACTATATATTAAACAGCCGTGGACTGGAAAATTTCTC
>JAFULX010000022.1 GCA_017483065.1 Clostridia bacterium
AGCTGACCTTCCTGTTATAGCAACATACGTCTATAACCTCGGTCTTAGAAATGCAAAGGTAGGTCTTGGCTCGGCAATAGGCTGGATTACATTTGTAATCGTGGCAATTCTTACAGTAATTCAGAAGCAGGCAGAAAAGAGGTGGGTTCACTATGAGTAATACGAGCAAAACAATGCGTGTGATACAGCTTATCATTTTTACATTGCTAGCGGTTATAATGATTGTACCGTTTATATGGGCAGTCGGCGTATCACTTCAGGGACCCGGTCAGGCATACAACACACCGCCGACCATTTTTCAGCCGCCCTTTATGTTCTCGAACTATGTAGAGGTGCTTTCAAAGTATAACTTTGTGCGTTATTTCGCTAACACATTGCTTATTACAGCAATCAACGTCGTTGCAGGTGTTATCGCAAACTCGATGGTTTCCTTCGGCTTTGCAAAGTATGATTCCAAGGGAATAAATGCGTTGTTCTTTATCGCACTTTGTACAATGTATGTACCGTCTGTATCAATGATGGTACCGCAGTATGTAATCTGGAGTAAGGTTGGTGTGCTTGATACCTATATTCCGCTGACGCTTGCCTCGTTCTTCGGAAATATCGGCTGGATATTCCTTTTCCGTCAGCAGTACAAGAGCCTCTCGAACTCATTCTATGAGGCGGCTTACATCGACGGTGCAAATCCGCTGTACATCTGGTGGAAAATCTATATGCCACTGTGCAAGCCGATTATTGCGACTATTGCACTGCGTATATTTATGGGTGACTGGAACAACCTGCAAGGTCCGCTCCTGTACCTGACATCAAAGGAAAAGTACACTGTTGCACTCGCTATGTCTGCACTCAAAACTGACGCATACGGCAGAGTTGAGCTTCAGATGGCAGGTGCAATCATAACAATGATTCCCGTAATTGCTGTATATATGTTTGCACAGAAGTATTTTATCGGCGGTATAGCAGACGCAGGTGTAAAGGGTTAATTTTCCGTATCAATTTCCGCATCTTACCATTTCTCGTCAAGGGCGGTATCAGCATACAGCTCCTTGACTGCGAAACGGCAATCTGCGAAAATTTCTACAGAAAATATGAATTTGCTACGTGGCAATTAGGAAGGAAGGATTTTATGAAACGAATAGCAAAAATTATATCCGTTTTATTGGCAGCGGCTTGCACCGTTTCCGTATTCGGTGGCTTGACCGTAAGTGCGGCAACAACGCAGTCCCTGCCGTTTATTAGTGAATTTTCAGGAGGCGAAATTTCCTCCGATAAGGGCTGGACAGCTAATGGTGACCTTAGTGTGTCCGATGGTAAGGTTTTATCCTCATCAACCGCAAATGCAAACAAAGTAACGCTTGATTTCGACCCTGTTGATTCGGGTGTGCTTGTATTCGAGGCTGATGTTCATATGCCAAGTGTGGGTGCATATGACTTTATTTCAATGAATAGCTCAGACGGTAAAAAGCTTTTTGCCGTAAGAACTGACGGCAGAGGTGCGGGTGGTACTTTTGTCAACGTCAAAAACAACGATAAAACCAATTATGAAGTAAATATGGCAATGAACAACCTTAACTGGGGCGGAGCAGGTGTACAGGATTTCCAGTTAAAGCTTGAGGTTGACTTTGACAATAATGTGTGGAGATTTTATCAGGGCTATAACGGTAAGATGAATCAGCTTGAATGGCTTTATCCGTACATTCCCACAGAAGAAGAGAAAGCTCAGGGAAAAAAAGAAAAGTCGGGCGGTGATTTCCCGTTTGCAAACGATGAGGATAATGCCGCACAGCTTACAGTCATTTTGGGTATGGAAAATACCACACTTGACAACGTAAGAGTTTACAAAAAGGTTACAGCAGAGCAGACCGAAACTGAAATAGAGGTGCTTGTAGGCGAAACCAAGCAGGCAGGCATCGAATATATACCGTCGGGAGATACGATGGGCGATATGGTATGGAAAAGCTCGGACGAGAGCGTTGCAACGGTAAATGCAAGCGGTCTTATCGAGGGTAAGAGTGCAGGTACTGCTACTATTACAGCTAAAAGTGCTGTCTACGGCGTCGATTTCTCATATACCGTCAAAGTAAAGTTGCTTGACAGTATGTCTGTTTCAGCTCCGTCAGGCGTGCTTGACATCGGTGATACAGAAAAGCTGACCGTAAGCTACACACCCGAAAACGCAAAGGTTGACAAGGACGGAATTGTGTGGAGAAGCGGCAACCACTATGTTGCAACAGTTGACAATAACGGTAACGTTACAGCTGTCGGCAAGGGTACAACCGAGATTTATGCGGCTTATGCAGGCTTCTGGGCAAGTGCAAAGGTAACGGTAAGCGGTACAGACAGCGAAAAGAGAAGCTCGCTCATATCCTTTATAACAGTTGGAAACAGCTTCGGCGATATTGCCGATATGGAGTGGGCACAGAATGCCATTCAGTCGGTTGCGGCGGCAGGAATTATGACGCCCGACTCCGAAACCTCTTTCGGTGCAAAGAGAAATGTTAAGAGAGATGAATTTGTAAGTGTTGTTATCAAAACGCTCGGTCTTGAAAACAAAAAGGCTAAAGAGCCTGTTGAAAAGACATTTGAAGATGTAACGGAAGAAAACACCTACTATGCAGAGATTATGAAGGCTGTTGAGCTTGGTATTATCGAGGGTGTTTCGGACACAAGCTTTGCACCCGATGCAGATATCACACGTCAGGATATGGCAGTTGTAATCAGCAAAGCACTCGAGGCTGCAAACATTGATACGGCAGAGGGCAGACTTGATTTCGTTGACAAGGCTTCTATCGCAGAATATGCTCAGAAGAGCGTTCGTGTGCTTTCAAAGATGGGCATTATCAGCGGTAAGGGTGACGGTAGCTTTGACCCGCTGGCAAATACCACACGTGCGGAAACGGCTGTTATCTCCGAGAAGATTACAGCACTTCGCTAAGAGAAAGGGAGGTTAATTATGAAATTTTCTAAAAGACTTATTACGGCACTTCTTGCGTTAATGCTCCTTTCCCTTAATATTACAGGTCTTGCATATTACACAGGCAATACCGAGGAAAGCGTTTACCCCGTTAAATATCAGGAGGCTATAAACACACTCTACGGCTTGGGCGTTCTTGCAGATACAAGCCTTGACGGCTATGAAAATACCGTTTCACGTACCGATTTTGCGACATATGTGACCGCACTCGGCGGCGGAAGAACGGTTGAAATTCCCGAGCCTGCTGAACAGGATATTACTCTTGGCGAGGCTGTAAAAATGCTCGTGGATATGACCGAAAATACTATCCGTGCTGAATATTACGGCAGCTATCCCACAGGCTATCTTGCAATTGCGAGCCGTATGGGCATTACTCACGGTCTTAGCGGTATGCAGGCATACGACAAGATTAACTACGGCATTGCTGTGCAGATGCTCTACAACTCAATGCGTATTACCCCAGGTGTATTTGATACTATCACCGAAAACTACGTTGATTATGAGTTTGATGCAAACCACACCGTG
>JAFULX010000233.1 GCA_017483065.1 Clostridia bacterium
CATATTTCCTGCTATAACTTTATTGACCACACAGCGTTCAAAATTTACAGTATAACTTTCCGTACCTGTTTTAATACAATCAACCATCAACAAAACTACCTTATCCAAAAAAGTTTTGTCCCGGCAATGGAAATAGAGCGTGTTACCGCTGTTAAGGCTTATTGTGAGAAACTCTCCACGATTTTTATTGTAGCTAAATACAAGAGCGCCCCAAACAACTGCGGCAATCAAAAGTATCCAACCGCCATACTTTATGGCTGCAATGCCGACCAAGCCGAGAATCACTGCCCCGAACCATGAATTATTTGCCGGGATTGGAGACACCGATATCAGCGATATATTATTTGTATTTATTGCAGTATTGCCGTAATATATCACATTTTTATCGACCTGAAATCCTGTTGATTCAACTTTAGTTTCCTTTGAGTTTCCAAGTGTCATATATTTTTCCTCCAAAATTTTTTTATCTCTCTATGCATTCCCTGAAAGCCTGTTGGCAAAGCAAGTTCGCACATAGGCTTTCGGAGAAATGCATCGAAATTCTGTTTTTATTAGCGTCATACTCATAAACAGTAGCATAACCATTTCTGTCAACCACTCTCGTAAGCCTGTCAAGCAGGTCATACTCATAAGAGGTCGAGCCGAAAGGAGTTGTTATGGAAGTCAGACGGCAAGCTTTATCATAGCTGTACTCTACATAATTACCGTCGGGATAATCAACTCTCTTCAAACCATCCATAAGGTCGTATGGTATGTGAACATGGTTGTGCCTGTGCTGTCGGTAATGGGCTAACTTTCCATTAATGGGTCGATTTACAGCAGTAGCATTAACTTCGCCAATCTTGAATTTGTATTTCCCAACTCCATCAATCAATTAGTTTGACAGCTACTTCAATTATATACTTTTATTTGCTCAAAAACAATTCAAAATTGAAACCATATCAAAAATCAACGCCTCCACCTCAGAATTACTCATTAAAAAACTCTGAGATATAAATTTTTTAATATTTTTAGAAGAATATAAGCTTTCAAACGCCTTAGAAATCTTAATATTCTTTTTTTCTAACACAAGAGATTTCTCATTAATAGCAATATATTTTATAGCTTCAACAAAATCTGGAACTTCAGAAAAAGAAATTAAAAACATACATTCTAAACTATTTTTGCTGTAATAATCCATATTGCTAATACATTTACATAGATATTGCAAAAAAACCAAATCATACTGATTAAATATTTGAAACAAGCTTAACATACGATGTGAAAACATTTCCACAATTTCATATTCTTTTTCAGTAAGTCCCACTTTTTTTTCAAAAGGAATACTATCAATTATTTGGCTAAAACATTCTGATGAATATTTTTCCACTGATTCAATTATATCATTGTATAATGCATAATAATTATTCTTGCAAAACAATCCAAAGCATTTTATTTTTTCGCTATAATATTCTACTGTTGATTCTGACAATTCAAGTTTCTGAAAATTTAATTCCCTATTAAGTACTTTAAAATCTAATTGATCCAATAGCCCTACTTTTTTTATTTTTTTCACTCCTTTATATAAATGATAAATATCTTGTTCTCCGTTAAAAAAACTGAAATCATATATATAGATATCCTCACTATGTTTTGCAATAGATTTAATTATATCATACAAAGTCAATTTACTCACCTTCTAAAAAGAACCTTTAGTCGATGCTATACAATTTGCATAGCATCGACTAAATACTATTTTATTTCAAATTTACTTATAAATGTTTTAAATTCCCCTAACAAATCTGAGCCGATTCCCATCGCACCTGGTTCATTAGATTTTATTATAACTTTCTTAAGATTATCAGTTTCTTTTCCAATATCTTCAAAATCAACAGAATGATTTTGAATCCAATTCAAAAAACCATCTTTCATTGTAAAAACAACTTGTTTCTCATGGCCCTTGCCCAAATTGGGTCTATATTTTCCAGTCAGATCAAAAATCCACTTTGCTCCTTTGGTAGGCTCTCCTTTCGTCGTAATACCTGGAACCAGATTTTTTGCATCTTTAATAGCATCAGCCTCTGCCTTTGAACAATTTCTTGCTACTTTATATGTATTATGCACCAACACCCCATACTCACCAACAAAGTAAGTATGGAAATCTTCAACCTCAAGGTTGTAAACAAGAATAGGCTCAGCAAGCTTTTCAAGTTCAAGGTCAGTAACCCCAACTTCATCACCATCAGCGGTGTAGAGAACGTCACCAACTTCAAGATCACCTGCGGCTACCCAGCCTTTTTCTTCAACATAGAACGGGTGATTTGTGGTTGTGTCAATGGTTTCACCGTTAGAAGTTGAAACGTGCAAAATTTCATCTGTTTCCTTTACCCAAACATTCAAAACTTCTTTAAGATCCGTCTCGCCTGTTTCGGAATTGTATGCCCATACACTATCGCCAACCTGAACATCTTCAATGCAAACAAGTCCGTCAGAAGAATATACTTCCGTGTCGCCTGTAAAGCAGGAAGGAGAAAAGGCTGCGAACAAAACGCCTATCAGCTGTGCCACTCTTGAAAGAGCAAGACTTCCGTCACCTTCTGCAAGAGCCATTCCTATTCCTACGCCAAGCACCAAAGCTCCCACAGCAAACAATGCAACACCGAGAGGTCCTAATGCAAGAATTTGACAAGAAAAATTTGTAAGAATACTTGTCATTACTCCACAGGCAATAGAAATCGCCAAATCTGCTCCACGCAATCCATCATTCCACGCCGTTCTGGCAGTATCAGCAATATCCCAAATGGCAGACAAACCATCAAACAGGTTCATAAGAGCCTTTACATTGGGCGTAATCATTTGATTGAGTACACCCTGAATACCTGTGGTTGCTTCCATCTCAGCTAATGTATTATAACCGCTCGGGTCATAGTTGTTAACAGGGTCAGAATTGCAGTAAAGATATTTATGCAGCGAAACAGGATCGTCAATCGAACCCGCATAGCTATCCATAGAAATGAAGATGCCGACAGACGGATTCATATATCTCGCACGGAGGTAGTAAAGTCCTGTTACGGGGTCAAACTGCTCGCCTGCAAAGAGGAAGTCATTCTTTGTGCTTCCAATGCTGCTTATAAGGTTGCCGAATGCGTCATAGACATACTTGTCCGTAACCTTGCCGTTTTCGTCAGCAAGTGCACGTACAGAGCCGTGACCGTTGTAAACATAGTAGGATTTCTTGCCGTCACGCTCCTGAGATATAAGCTCATCGCCACGGGTGTAGAAACATTTTTCCGTGCCGTCATAGCTAATTTCCGCAAGAACATAGGTCAGCTCGCCGTTTACGTCAAGCAGATACTTAGTGTATTCACCCTCGGAACTCTTTGCAATGCGGTTGCCTGCATAGTCATACTCATATTCTTCAACAGAAACATTGTTTCCGCTCTGAACAGTCGCACGAATAAGGCGGTTTTCCGCATTGTAAACATAGAGAGCAGACTTTGAGGGAGATGTCATTCTTACGGTGTTGCCGTTGAGGTCATACTCGTAAACAATGTCATTCTCGCTCACAAGCTGGTTGAGTGCATTATAAGTGTAAACAGTTTCTTCACCGTTTACGGTTTTCAAGATTCTGTTGCTTACGTTGTCATAAGCATAGGTGTAGGCAGTTACTTTCTCGCCCTCAGTGATAGTTTCCGAGGTCAAGCGGTACAACGAATCATAGGTATACTCAACAGTGCGGTCAAGCTCGGTAACGCTCTTGCGCTCGCCTGCCACGCCGAGGGTATAGATATATTGTACAACAATATTATCCTCGCTGTCAAGTGTTTCCTGCTTGATAAGACGATTTAAAAGGTCATAATCGTATGTAGTAGTAAAACCATTCGCATAATGTACAGCAGTTCTGTTGCCGTTTGCATCATACTCATAGACAGTAGCATAACCATTTCTGTCAACAACTCTCGTAAGCCTGTCAAGCAGGTCATACTCATAAGAGGTCGAGCCGAAAGGCGTTGTAACGGAAGTCAGACGGCAAGCTTTATCATAGCTGTACTCTACATAATTACCGTCGGGATAGTCAACTCTCTTCAAACCGTCCATAAGGTCGTATGTGAACGTGGTTGTGCCTGTGCTGTCGGTAACTGTGGAAATCTTTCCGTCAGCCGTATAGGTATAGTTCACCGTGCCGTCATTATTTGTTTTGCTTGAAAGTCTGTCAAGGCTGTCGTATGTATAGCTTGTAACATTGCCCGCATAATCGGTAGAGGTCAGAACATTTCCGCTCTTGTCGTAGGTCGTATATGCCGAACCGCCGAGGGCGTTTGTGGTCTTTACAACTCTGCCGAAATCGTCATATGCGTATGCGGTGACATTGCCGTTTCCGTCGGTAACGGAGGTCATGTTGCCCACTTCGTCATAGGTGTAGCTTGTGGAAATGCCCTGCGAATTGGTAACACGAACAAGCCTATCCGCACCGTCATATACATAATATGTGTTGTAGCCGTGCTGGTCGGTCTGACGGGTAACACGTCCTCTTGCATCATATACAGAAGACACACTTGTACCATTGGGATATGTGGTCTTTATGCGGTTGCCGTTGTCGTCATAGCTGTAAGTGTATGTCCTGCCCATAGGGTCGGTCATACTCTCAAGCTGAGACTTAGAATTGTAGAAGAATGTTGTGCGATTGCCCAGTGCGTCAACGATAGCCGTATTTCTGCCTATCTTGTCATACTCATAATAGGTCACACCGCCGCCTGCACTTGTCTCGGAAATGAGATTGTAGTTTGCGTCATAGGTGTAAGTCACCCTTGCACCGTTGGGGTATGTCTTGGCAGTCAGATTTCCCACCTTGTCATAGGTCATAGTGACAGTTCTGCCCATACGGTCGGTTGCGGACAGATTATTGCCCTCACGGTCATAGGTAAATGTTTCTGTGGTGTTGTCGGGATAGGTTATCTTCACAAGATTGCCGAAATCATCATAATCATATGTGGTCTTTCTGCCCTTTTCATCGGTGGCAGAGGACACTTTGCCCATACTGTTGTACTCGGTTGAGGTGATATTGCCCTCGCTGTC
>JAFULX010000234.1 GCA_017483065.1 Clostridia bacterium
AACTAATTCTTTAACAACAGGCAATAATTCTTGTACTTTTTCATATTTTCTAGACATTACAAAACCTCCTATGGTAGATAATTATATTCTACCATAGGAGGTCCTTTTTTGTCATTGTCCATTTTTAACGGACCTGTTCAAATTTCGCTTTCCTTTTTGAATTTATTTCTTTATATGTCGTTCTGCAAATCTGCCTATTCGTTCCAAAGCTTTTTCGATATTGTCAATTGAATAAGCATAGGAACAGCGGATATATCCCTCGCCGCTTTCGCCGAAAGCATTACCGGGGACGCAGGCTACCTTTTCCTCCTCCAAAAGACGCTCGCAGAACTCCTCGCTTGTCATTCCCGTACTCTTGATGCAGGGGAAAACATAGAATGCACCGAGCGGCTCAAAGCAGGAAAATCCCATCTTTCTGAAGCCGTCAACAATGTAGCGTCTGCGGTAATTATATTCACGGCGCATATCCTCAACATCTTCGTCGCAGGATTTCAAAGCCTCGATAGCTGCAAACTGACTTGTTGTCGGACTTGACATAATTCCGTACTGATGCACCTTTATCATCGGAGCAATAATCTCGGCAGGTCCCATTGCATAGCCAAGACGCCAGCCTGTCATTGCAAATGCCTTAGAAAAGCCATTAACATAAATTGTACGCTCCTTCATACCGTCTATTGCAGAAAAGCAGGTATGATTTTCCTCGCCGTAGTGAAGCTCTGAATAAATTTCATCGGAAAGTACAAGAATATCTGTACCCTTAAGCACCTCGGCAATCGCTTCGAGGTCGGATTTCTGCATAACACCGCCTGTCGGATTGTTTGGGAAGGGAAGAATAAGTACCTTTGTTTTGGGTGTAATAGCCGCCTTTAATTGCTCGGGTGTCAGGCGGAACTCGTCCTTTTCAAGTGTTTCAACAGTAACAGGCACACCGCCTGCAAGACGTGTTATTTGCTTGTAGCAGACAAAGCTTGGCTCGGGGATAATAACCTCGTCACCCGAGTTTATTACCGAACGTAGCATAAGGTCGATTGCCTCTGAACCGCCGACTGTAACAACTACCTCTTTGGGAGTGTAAGAAACACCGTACTTACGCAGGGTGTAATTGCAGATTTCCTGTCTTAGCTCCATAAGACCTGCATTTGCGGTATAGAAGGTTCTGCCCTTTTCAAGCGAATAAATACCTGCCTCACGTATTGCCCATGGTGTTGCAAAGTCAGGCTCGCCCACACCGAGGGATATAACATCGTCCATCGACTCTGCAAGGTCGAAAAATTTTCTTATGCCCGAGGGCGGAATTTCCTTTACCGTAGAATTTAAAAGCTTTGAATAATCCATCATAATGTAATCACCTGTCTGGTGTCAGATTCCTTTCCGTAGAAAATAAGACCGTCGTCCTTGTATTTTTTAAGCATAAAATGTGTTGCGGTTGAAAGAATATGATCCATCGGTGCAAGTTTTTCCGCAACAAACAGAGCAACGTCCTTCATAGTTCTGCCCTCAATCATAACCGCAAGGTCATACGAGCCTGACATAAGATATAGGGATTTTACCTGTGGATACTTGTAAATTTTTTCCGCAACCTTGTCAAAGCCCTCGCCTCTTTGCGGTGTGATTTTTAGCTCAATCAGGGCATTTACTACCTCACGGTCGGTACGTTCCCAATTTATCATAGTCTTATAGCCGACAATTATATTCTCCTTTTCAAGCCCTTTAACAATCGCCGCAACCTCGTCCTCGGTTTTGCCGAGCATCTGTGCGATTTTCTGAAAATCGGCTCTTTCGTCGCTTTTATCAAGGATATTAAGAATTTCGGTGATACTGTTCATCTCAAAAAACTCCTTTTTGCACATATTATAAAACACCAATTTACATTATAACTCAATTTCGGGAAAAATGCTATACTTTTTTGAAAAAAATATTAAATATTTTTTGACAAAGGTGTTGAAATTCCTGCCAAGTTATGCTATAATAACTTTTAATATGAAATTTAGCAGGGAGGCGATTTTAATGACAGCCGAACGTACTACGAAAAAGAAAAAGCAGCTGACATACAAGGGTAAGCCGATTTACCGTCAGGGTAAGCGTATCTATTACGGAAACCTTGAGGACGATTTGATACTTGTTATAGATATCGTTGAGAGTAAGAAGATATCGGGTCACGATATTTCCAAGAAGGTAGTATTTGAAATTCAGGATAATACAGGCGAGCTTGGTAAGGGTGCAACCTTCAGAAAGGGCGAGCGTGACAATCTCTACAAGGCGTTTGATATGGGCAGCTGGTGGCTTCAGGACGCTTTGGATATGCAGAAGAAAATGGGTTGATTTGAAAAAATCTAAGGGCAGGCAATATGCTTGCCTTTTTTTCATTTTTTAAACATTATTTTTTCTGCTTGGTTGGGCAATATATAAATGTGCAAAACAAAGCGAAAGGAACGCATATTTATTATGAAAATTTCGGTAAAAAAATCAGCACCGCTTTCGGGTGTTATAGAAGCAGGCGGAGCAAAAAATTCAGCATTGCCCATAATGGCTGCAAGCATTCTTTGCGGCAAAAAATGTCAGATTAACTCTATTCCGAAGCTTGCAGACACCGAAAATATGAAAGAGATAATGTGCGAGCTGGGCTGCAGAATTTCCGATAATACCTTTGACAGCGGCACGTTGTGCGGTTATACAGCACCTTACGAGGGTGTAAAAAAGCTTCGAGGCTCCTTTTTGCTTGCCGCACCCTTGCTTGTAAGGCTGAAACGTGCCCAAATACCGCTCCCTGGGGGCTGTCCGATTGGTACAAGACCGATTGACCTGCATTTGAAGGGACTTCGTGCAGTGGGTGCCGAGATTGACACCTACCACGGCGTAGTTGATATAAAATGCAGACAGCTTAAGGGTGCAAGGATTTATCTTGATTTTCCGAGTGTTGGTGCAACCGAAAATCTCATAATGGCGGCAAGCTTTGCCGACGGCGAAACGGTAATAGAAAACGCTGCCGCAGAGCCTGAAATTGCAGACCTTTGCGATTTTCTGAATAAACAGGGTGCAAATATTCGGGGCATTGGCGGAAATACACTGAAAATTGAGGGTGTAAGGGAGCTGTCAGGAGTTACGCATAAAATAATTCCCGACAGAATTGAAGCGGGAACGTACATTACCGCATTTGCGATTACAGGCGGCAAGGGCATAGTAAAAAATGTCAGAAGCGAGCATCAGAAGCCGCTTCTTGCCAAGCTTGCGGAAATGGGCGTTAAGATTACCGAACAAGGCGAGGATTTTCTGGTTGATGCGACATCACCTATTTCATCGGCAAGCATAAAAACCCTGCCATATCCCGGATTTCCAACCGATATGCAGGCGCCGTTTATGTCGCTGCTTTCGGTGGCAAAGGGTACGGGAATGGTTGTTGAAACAGTTTTCGAGAACAGATTTCTGCATATTGCGGAGCTTTTGAGAATGGGTGCGGATATCAGAACAGACGGCAGAACATCGGTGGTAGAGGGTGTCACACGGCTGACGGGTGCAAAGGTGGAGGCACACGACCTTCGTGGCGGTGCGGCACTTGCTATTGCAGGACTTGCCGCAGAGGGAGAAACGGAGATTTCGGGTGCGGAGCATATATTTAGAGGCTACGAGAGGTTCTGTGAAAAGCTTTCGGGTGCAGGTGCGGATATTTGTACATTAAATGATTGATTTATTGCAAAATCGGTGATATAATGTGTGTAGAATTTCTTTGAATTAAAGGAGCAACCCTGATGCTTTTTGAAATATTAACGGGCGGCGTCGGCTCGGGTAAGAGTGAACTCATAGAAAATAAAATTGAAGAAAGCGTTTCGTATGGGAGAAAGGCTCTTGTTATAGTGCCCGAGCGTTTTTCGCATATTGAAGAAAAAACTCTTTGTGCAAGGCTCGGCGGTCTCGGAATTAACGGGGTAGAGGTCACAAGCTTTTCCAAGCTATCTGCACGGCTTGCACCAAAGGGTGAGTATCTTATGCCCTCTGGCAGGGAAATGCTTGTTTTGAAGGCTGCAAAAGCCTGTGCAAAAGAGGGTGACGGCATTTTTGAGGGTGCGGCAGAGCGGAGTGGCTTTGTCGGACAGATTTCCTCTGCGATTACAGAGTTCAAAAGAACACTTGTCACTCCCGATATACTTAAAAGCTACAGCGGCGGCGGTCTTTTACAGAGAAAAATGACCGCCCTCGGTGCAATTTATGAGGAATACAATAAAGCTGTGGAAGGGAAATTCTCCGACCCTGACGAGAATATGTCGGCACTTGCTGAAAATATTGAAGGCTCGGATACTTTTGCTGATACTGATATTTTTATTGACGGCTTTTCCGATTTTATGCCTGCCCATTACAGCGTTATTGAGGCACTTATTAAAAACGCACACAGCGTAACCGTTGTGCTTAGTGTAAATGACAGCGCATTAAGGGGCGGCGATGGAATATTTGCACCTGTTCTCAGTTCAATGTACAAGCTTGAAAACATTGCAAAGGAGCTTGGTGCAGAATGTAGAAGAGAGCATCTTTCGGGTGAGTACAATTATATTAAGGCGGAGGATATCCGCTATTTTCTCAAAAACTATGACGAATATACCGACCTCACTCCGCCGCCCTTGTGCGAGAACATTGCCCTGAAAAGCTTTCACAGCCGTCACGGCGAGGTAGAACATCTTGCAGGCAGAATTATGCACGAGGTGCGTGAAAACGGCTTGCGGTTTCGTGATATTGGCGTAATTGTAGGAAATACCGACGCATATTTACATATTATTGATTCGGTATTTTCCTCTTACGGTATTGCGTATTCCGCTGATACCAAGCTTGCCGCAACGGAGCATCCTGTGGTACGGCTTGTTCTTTCGGTATTTAAAATTATTACCGATAACTGGAGTTATAGCTCGGTTTTTGAATATCTGAGGTCAGGCTTTGTTTATCGGAAAAAAGACGGACTCGTATTGCCTGTTGACCAACGAGATATTGATAAGCTTGAGCTTTATGTGAAAAGCAGAGGTATCCGTGGGAAAAACGTATGGCTCAGCGAGGACAGTTGGAAATTATCCAAAACACGGATTTTTGACGAGGCAACAGGTGCAAAAGATACTAAGGAGGATATTGAAGCACTTGACATAATACGCCGTGAGCTGATGAGTCCCTTTAGAGCCTTTACCGAAAAAATTAAAGGCAGACAGAAGGTACGTTCTCTTGCCGCCGCACTCTTTGAATTTTTGGAGGATATTTGCCTTTTTGAAGGTCTATCTTTGGAAAAAAAACATTTTGAGGACAAAAATATGCTTGACGAGGCAACACGTCTTGCAAGCGTATGGGATATAATTCTCGAAACACTCGACCAAAGTGTTATTGTAAGCGGTGACGAGTATATGAGCAGGGAAGATTTTTACCGCTTGTTGGAGTCGGGCTTCTCGAAATGCTCGATTGATATTGTGCCGTCGGGTGCTGACAGAGTTTCTGTCGGACGTGCAGATATGAGCAGGCCTGTAAGAGTCAAGACACTTTTTGTGCTTGGTGCTGTTCGTGGTGAGCTGCCCTGCGAGGTGTCCGATTTCGGTATAATCAACGGTGCTGACCGTGCTCAGCTTACCGCTGCGGGATTTGATTATTTCCCCGACAAGGCGGCAAAAACGGCACTTGCGGAATTTAATCTGTTCTGGTCGCTTACGGCAGGCTATGAAAGGCTGTATGTCAGCTATCCCGAATTTAATGACGAGGGTGCAAAAACTGCTCCTGCTCCTGTGGTTTCCGAGATTCTGCGGTTTTTTGATACTAATGAGCTGTCAGGAAACAACGATGTGTGGGAGGATATATTCGCATCAAAGCAGGGTACATATAATAAGCTTGTTTCAAGGCTTGGCGGCAATATCAGTGCGGCAGAACGGGAGCTTTGGGACAGCGTGTGGGATTTGGTAAAGCCTGTTTCCGCGGACAGCGTTTTGCCTGTGGCAGCAGCGGATAATGCGGATTATTCAGTATTTGAGCAGATTGAAGCAGAACGACGTGACCTGTTATCAGAGCTTTCCGATTACCGTACAGGAAAAACTCATATAAAACCCGAAACAGCGGCTATGCTGTACGGCGAGCGTACCTTCAGCATAAGTGCGTTGCAGAAATACAACAAATGCCCCTTTTCCTACTTTGCAAGCTATGGCTTAGGAATAGCCTGTGAGGAGGAGCGTAAGGTTCGTGCCTCCGATATCGGTACAATGGTGCATTGGGCGGTGTGTGAATACTGTAAGATTGTGCAGGAGGGAGCGGAAACTCACGCAGAAAAGAAGGCGAGATGGGAACGGCTCGACAAGACCTCGTCTGACAAAATCATATCCGAGCTTACAGAGCGTATTACGGAGATTACAAAGGAAGCCAATCCCGATTTTACTCCCGAGAGAATTGAGATGATGTGCTGGAAATCGGCATCAACACTAAAACGCTCTGCTGAAATTATAAGAAAAAGCCTGACCGAGGGAGAGTTTGCGGCATATGAATTTGAAAAGCCGTTTAAATTCACGCTTGAAGGTAAAACCGACAGCGTAGAGCTTTACGGTGTTATTGACAGAACAGATATTGCAGAGAGTGAAAACGGAAAGCTCCTGAGAATAATTGACTATAAGACGGGTGAACAGAAATTTTCTGTTGCAGGTATATACAACAAAACAGATTTGCAACTGATTATATATGCACTTGCGGCGGAGGATATGTACAAGGAGGATAAAGCTAAGGTCGGTGCGGTAATGTACGACAAAATCAGCGACGAGTTGCAGCGTACCGAGCTTGGTCTTGCTGCAAGTATAGCCCCTGCACCGCTTGACGGAATTATAATACACGATGATGACAAAACTCCAGAGGAGGAAATCGTCATACACTCAAGAGAGCTTGCAGAGGACGGTGCTGCGTGCAGCTTTTTACCTCTTTCCAATAAGAAAAAAGGCGGCTTGAAGAAGAACGGTATTGTGATTTCAAGGTCAAAATTTGACATACTCAGAAGATATGTCACCAAAACCGCCATAGATACCAAACTTGATATTTATAACGGGAATGTCAGTGCCTATCCCTTAGGTGAGGGAGATTATTCACCGTGCACTTGGTGCGACTATTCTGCTATATGTCTTTACGACAAGGAACGTGACGGTGCAAGAGAGCTTGTAACGTCAAAGCAGACAGCGTGGGACAAACTCGAAACGGAGGATAAAGCTGAATAAATTTCGCATCTTGAAAGGAAAAACAATGAGTGATATAAAATGGACAAAAGAACAGCTGTCAGCGATTACGGCACGAAAATCGAAGGTGCTGGTAAATGCGGCGGCAGGCTCGGGTAAAACGGCGGTGCTTACCACCAGAATTATAAAAAGACTAATACCCGAAAACGGAGAAACGCCTGTTCGTGCGGACAGGCTTCTTGTCGTGACCTTTACAAGAGCGGCTGCTGGTGAAATGCGTGAGCGAATTGAAAAGGGGTTAAAGGACGAGCTTGCAAAGGCGGCGTCTTGCGGTGATATGAAGAAAAGACGCTTTATATCAAATCAGATTAAACAGCTTGCAGGTGCTAAAATTTGTACAATCGACTCCTTTTGTCAGTCTTTTATAAAGGAGTATTTCCATATTCTGAATATTGACCCGAGCTTTCGCATTGCACAGAAGTCGGAGGAAAACCTGATAAGGGAAGAGGTCTTTGACCGCCTTACCGAACGGCTTTATAAGGAAAAGGACAGCTCGTTTATGATTCTTGTGTCCAAGTGTACAAGAAGCGGCAGAGAGGATATGGTGCGTGATATGGTGGAGCGTCTTTACGATTTCACCTCGAATATGCCCTATCCGACAGAATTTATAGAAAAATCTGCCGAGGAATATCTGTGTCGGCACGGTTTCTATAACACCGTATGGAGCGACAAGCTCTGCGAGGAGGGAAAAGAGCGGCTTGCGATATTTGCCGAAGGCTTTGACAGGCTCGCCGAAGTCAATGAAAACGCAGCTGAAATTACAGAGGACAGGGAACGAATTTGCGAAATTTCACAGCTGACATTTAAGGACGCATTGAAGGCAATGCGTGACTTTATATGCAAGCCGATTGAGGGTATGAGTAAATTTTCGGCTAAAATGCGTGAAGAGCTTGCAGAGGAAATCAGAGCTCTCGGCGAGGCGATACCCGAGGATACAACGGAGCTGGAGGAGTTTTTGAGAGAGGTTTTCTATCCCGAAATCAAGGCTCTGGCAGATGTTGCGGTGAAATTTATAAGTGAAATGGACGAGGCGAAACGTGTGCGTTCAATACTGACCTTTTCGGATATTGAGCGTATGGCATACCGCTTGCTTGCGGAAAATGATGCGATAAGAGAGGAACAGAAAAATCGCTTTGACGAAATTCTGATTGACGAGTATCAGGACACAAACGCATTGCAGGACGGCATTTTTGAGATGCTTTCAAACGGTGAAAATCTGTTTATGGTGGGTGATATGAAGCAGAGCATCTACCGCTTTCGAGGCTCGGAGCCGCTTGTGTTCAGGAGTAAGGCGGACAGCTACAGTGCCGATACGGCAGCGAAAATGCGGAAAATAATGCTGACTAAAAATTACCGCAGCCGCTCGGAGGTGCTTTCTTCAGTCAATGACCTCTTTGCAAATTGTATGAGCAGGGTTGTCGGCGAGCTTTGCTATGACGAAAAAGAACAGCTTAACCTCGGTAACGAGGGGTATGAGGATACCTCCTTCAGCTATAAGTCGGAATTTGCATTGCTTGAGCTTGACGGAACAGATGACGAGTCTCTCGGCAGAGCAGAGGCGGAGGCTGAATATATAGCAAATCGGATATCTGAGATGAAAAAAAGCGGCTTTTTGGTACGTGACAAAGATACAACAAGACCGCTCAAAAATTCCGATATTATGATTTTAATGTCCTCGCATAAGGCGGACGGTAAAATATTCCGTGAGGTGCTTTCAAAATACGGCATTGATTGTGCTTGCGACCGAGAGGGGTATTTTTCACGTCCCGAGATTAAGCTCATAATGTCGCTTCTTGCGGCAATTGAAAATCCCGAGCGTGACATAGCTATGGCGGCTGTTATGCGTTCGTTTATCGGCGGTTTTTCCGATGATGAGCTTGCAAGAGTAAGAATAAACGGACGGAAAATGAGCTTTTACGAGTCGCTTTGCGATATCTGCTCGAAATATATTGCCTTAAAGGCAAAGGGCAAGCTTTCGGCAGGCGGTGAAATTTTCGGTGAAAAAGCAGCCGCATTTGTCGGAAAAATCAACGAATGGCGTGACAAGGCACGGTATATGAGTGCTGAAAGATTGGTTAATATGCTGTTTGAGGACGCAGGCTTTTATGCGTTCTTCGGTGCTGCTGGCGGCGAGGAGGCAATCTTAAACCTTGAGCTGTTCTTTGACCGTGCAAAGCAGTATGAAACGTCAGGGTACAGGGGAATGTTTTCCTTTTTGCAGCATATGGAACGGCTTGAAAAGAGCGGCGACGATTTGGAGGGTGCAAGCTTTGCCGAGGGCGGCGATTATGTCAGAATAATGACGATACATAAGAGTAAGGGTCTTGAAATACCTGTTGTATTTCTGGCAGGCGGCGGAAAACGCTTTAACCGTATTGACGCACAGGGTAAGCTCCTGATGCACCAACGGCTCGGCTTTTCGCTTGATTACACCGACTATAATGAGGGTGTTCTGATTTCATCACCGATAGGCGGTATTTTTGCAAATACTATCCGTGACGAGCTTTTGTCGGAGGAAATGCGAAAGCTGTATGTCGCACTTACAAGAGCAAAGGAAAAGCTTATTGTTACTGCTTGTATCAAAAAGGACTCCAAAACAGAGGAACGCCTTGAACGCTGGGAGGCTCTGGGAGCTTTCGGTATGCAGAATGAGGCTAAAAAGGCGAATACCTTCACCGATTGGCTTGCACCCGTTGCAATCACTTCGGAGAACTGGGAGTTTCATTTCATTCGGGATATGGAACGTGGCTGTGCTGTTGAAAGAGAAGAAGTGGTACAGGAGATTACACTCCCGAATATAGACAGGGTAAGGGAGATGCTGACCTATACCTATCCGTATGCGGCAAAGGCACTAAAATCCAAAGCGGCAGTATCGGAATTTAAAGGAATTTCACACGTTGATATGGCAGAAAAACCGAAATTCCTTTCCGATAAGCATACGAGCGGTACTGATTTCGGTACTGCGGTGCATAAGATTATGGAAACTCTTCCGAGAGATAGGGGTACTGACCGTGAATTTATAGAGGAGCATATAGCCTCTCTTGCGGCTTCGGGAGATATCCCTTCCGAACTTTCGGGAACGTTCGGTGCGGATAAAATTATGAAATTTTTCGCCTCGGAGCTTGGAAAGCGTTTTTCGGCTGCAAAAAAGGTTTATTCGGAGAGCGAGTTTGAAATCGGGCTTGACGCAGGCGAGCTTTACGGCGACGGTGAGCTTTGCGGTGAAACGGTGCTGTTGCAGGGCGTGATTGATTGCTGGTTTGAGGAGGACGACGGTATAGTTTTGGTGGACTATAAGACGGACAGGGTACGGAATTTGGACGAAATTCACCAAAAATATGACATTCAGCTCGAACTTTATGCCCGTGCGTTGGAGAAAATTGCTAAAAAAAGGGTAAAAGAGAAATTTATATATTTATTTTCACTCGATAGTGTGGTACAATGTTAGGAGAAAATGAAAGGCAGCGGATATTATGTGGCAAGCAGACGGTTGGAAGGATTACAGATTGATAGACTCGGGCGGCGGCGAGAAGCTTGAATATTGGGGCGACCAGCTTTTAAGACGTCCCGACCCTCAGGCAATCTGGACGCAAAAGAGCAATACCTCAAAATGGAATACTCCCGACGCATTCTACCACCGCAGTAAAAGCGGCGGCGGCAGCTGGGAGATAAAGAATAAAGAAATGCCCGACAGATGGTGCATTAACTACGGTGAGCTTGTATTCAACATTAAGCCTATGGGCTTTAAGCATACAGGACTTTTCCCTGAACAGGCGGTCAACTGGGACTGGTTTTCTGCTCTTATCAGAAATGCAAAAAGACCTGTACGTGTGCTTAATCTCTTTGCATATACGGGCGGTGCTACCGTTGCCGCACTTGCGGCAGGTGCGGAGGTTGTACACGTCGACGCATCTAAGGGTATGGTCAGTTGGGCAAAGGAAAATGTAGTGTCCTCGGGACTTGCGGACAGAAATGTGCGTTATATTGTTGATGATGTGAAAAAGTTTGTTGCACGGGAAATAAGACGCGGCAGAGAGTATGACGCTGTGATTATGGACCCGCCGTCCTACGGCAGAGGACCGTCGGGCGAGCTTTGGAAGATAGAGGACGAGCTGTATCCGCTCGTTTGCGACTGTGTGAAGCTTTTATCCGACAAACCTTTATTTTTCCTGATAAATGCTTACACAACGGGACTTTCTGCAACTATTATCAAAAATTCTCTCGAGCTTGCACTTGTCGGCAAAAAAGGCGGCAGCGTAACTGCTGACGAAATTGGCTTGCCGATGGAGGAAAAGGACGGTATGGTGCTGCCCTGCGGTATTTCGTGCAGATGGGAAAGTGACGAAAACTAATTTTTGAAAGGAACTAAGCTATGAAGCTGTCTACTAAAAGGAAAATATACTACACCTCCGTTGTGTTCGCTCTTGTGGCAATTCTCGGCTCTGCGGTGGTGATTAACAGAACGCTCGTGAACACACCTGAGTTTGATATTGAGGAGATTTCCTCGGAGGCAGGCGAGCCTGTGAGCGTATATATGGCA
>JAFULX010000235.1 GCA_017483065.1 Clostridia bacterium
ATGTTTTTTCAAATATATGAAAAAGGAAGAAACCAACAGACGCAACTACAATACACTTGACGAACTAAAACATAGCTTATTTTCTTACATAAACGGCTTTTACAACTCTGTAAGACCTCATTATCATAACAACGGTCTTACACCCAATGAAAAGGAGGCGATGTTTATGAGTGTATAATTTTTTCACTTTTTTCTGTCTACTTTATTGACATTGATCCAATTTAGAATTTCAACATTCACATATTCCGAAATATGTCTGTTAAATAAATACGAATTATAAAATTCAAGTGCCCTCACAACAAATTCGCTACGAGTCTTCACATCGTACCGAATCTGATTGATATCACACTCTTTTAATAAGCTGTTGGGAATCCATATGCTTATGTGTTTGCTTTCTTTTTGTTTACTCATTAAAAATCCTCCTTTTTGGCGTTGCACATTGCAAATCACCCGTTATTTATGGCTTTAATACTGCGTTTTACCATATATAGCACCCGATATGACACCAAATCACCTACAATAACACCATCCCGAACGGCTCTGCCGTGCGGTGTTAGAGGCACAGGGGCATCAAAATGCACCTGTGCTTTTTCCTGCTTCAATTTATTTTGGCAGATTTTCGGTCAAATGGATTATATTTATATATCGACATATTTTTTTGTTTCTTGGGATATTGGAATAAAAAATAATTAATTCATATTTCTCAACAAGCAAAAGCAATCAATTAAATCATCGATGTATTTTGTTGCTTATATTATTCTTTTGCAATATCCCTTATTGTATTATTATCTAAGTATTATTTGCAGCCCATCCTGACACCACCTCAGTCAAATTTGAGCCACCATATTTTTAGCCTGTGCCATAAACCTTACCTGTAAATTTATAGAGATTCGATGTAGAAGAACCATTTTTCCTTTTTCGATTTATCTTTTTAAGATAACCTTTGTCCACAAGTTCAGGAATCGCTCTTTTAACCGTACTTAAACTAATGTCTATATCTTTGGATATTGTATTAAGAGAAGGGTAACAAATATCTTGATTCCCGGCTCTCATAAGAAGATAACACAGTATGCGAAATTCTGCTTCGGATATGTTTTTATCTGTGATAAGTTTGTTTAGTATGTTTGTATAACTTTCTTTTAATTTTGGCATTTTAATTCCTCCTGTTTTTGTAATTAAAAAAGCCGTATCATTTCGATACGACCGATTTGTTTTATTTATGACTTTATTCTACCAATTCCATATAATGAAATTGGTAGAATAAATCAGAAAATTTTAAGACACATATTAGTCTGAGGCCCCTGATTTTATGCGGTTTTTAGATTTTCACAGACTTGACGCTATCATCAGGTCCGTGTGCCGGTAACGGCTTAGGAGTTCAAGTCTCCTCAGGTGCACCACCAAAAAGCACAACTATAAATGATAGTTGTGCTTTTTGGTATACTCTTTTAACAATTACAAAGCAATAGAAATAATTGAACATTTAGAAAAGGACAAATTAAATACATTCCGTGAAATTATTTTTAAGAAGATTGAACCACAGTTACTATACAGCAAACATAGCTATAATGAAATGAATTTAGGAAGATGTGCCACATATCATTCCATAGTTAAAGATATCGAAACAAGAGAATTAATAAACATATATGAGAAAAACTAATGTTGTTGTTGATATGGAAGCTTTTTATCTTAATGCTTAGCATCAACTCATTAAGGAAACTGAAGATTCAAATTCTTGCAAAGACAGTAATTTTTTAATCATAAAAAGCGTTTTAGATACTGCTGAATAGAACGAAAAAAGAGCTCGAAAGAATTGGAACTCGTGGCATTGCTTTGTCGAACATCAACGATGTTGTTTCATATTTTTTAACAAGCTTATGTGATTTTAAATCAAAAGTTCCTAAAATGTTTTTATATCCAATGCTTCGCTATGCTGCCAAACCACCGATTTATTTTATCAAATGTATGAAATTTATGCTTTTTTCAGCATTTGGTTTAAAAAAAATAATTTTTGATATATAATTAGTTAAAATGAGATAAAAGGGTGTGACCGAATGAAAAATATAATAGAAAAAATTTGCGAGCGTACATATTCCAACGGAGTGCGGTTTGACGGCAGAATTCCTACAAACAGTACCGATGCCTACGGTCGCTTTGACCTTGGCGGCGGCGGTTGGACAGACGGTTTTTATATTGGTATGGTATATCTTGCATATGCCTTGACCAAACACAAAAAATTTCTTGAAATTGCGGATAAATATCAACCGTATTTCCGTCTGCGTGCCGAAAACAATCCCGACTGGTGCAGACAAAACAACATATTACCGCTTGACCACGATACAGGCTTTATATTCAAGCTGTCACAGGTGTACCGCTACAAGCTTATCGGCGATACAGAGGCTCGCACGCTTGCACTCAAAGCTGCGGACATACTTGCATCAAGGTTTAATTCTGTCGGAAGGTTTATTCGTGCGTGGGATACCTGGAGTTGGGACACTGACCCGCAATTTATCGAAGACAAAAAAGGTAAGATGATTATTGATTCAATGATGAATATTGCCCTTCTTTTCTGGGCATACGAGGAAACGGGCAACAAGCAATATTATGATATTGCCGCATCACACACCGACACCGTTGCAAAATACGTAGTCCGTCCCGACGGTTCTACCTTTCATCAGTATAATTTTGACCCTCTCACAGGAGAGCCAAAAAAAGGCGTTACAGGTCAGGGGTATTCTGATGACTCGTGCTGGTCACGAGGTCAGGCTTGGGCAGTTTACGGCTTTACCGAAGCATACGAGTACACAAAAAATACAGCACACCTTGATACTGCTGAAAAGATCGCACATTATTTTATATCACACCTGATGCCATACGGACTTCCGCTGTGGGATTTTGCTTGCACAAATCAAACTTTCCGACCTATTGACGCATCAGCGGCGGCTATTGCACTTTCAGGGCTTATAACGCTTAATAAACACCGTCCCTCAGATATAATCGAAAGCGGAATTACCAAGCTGAAAAACGGTCTCCTGACTCATTGTAATGCGCTTTCAATCGAAAACTGGGAATCGGTACTTCTGCACGCTTGCATAGGCAGTGCATATCAGAAGGGCAACGAGTGTACTTTAATTGTCCCCTACACCGACTGTCCGATTATCTATGCAGACTATTATTTCCTCGAGGCTCTTATGAAGCTTGAGAACTGTTTTAATCTTTAAGATAAAAAGCCAAAGACGAACGTCTTTGGCTTTTTTGTGCAAAAATTATTCTATAGTCCATTCATCGTACCATCTCAGCATAGGTACTCCGTCTATAAATTCAACATGCAGCCATACATATCTTGCGAGTGATGTATTCTTCTTTGTAAGTGTATATACAGGGAAATCTCTGTATTCGCTTTCAATGGTTTCGTCAAACATACATTCATAAATCGTCGGTATATCAGGCATTTCTTCGGGAAGGTCAATAAGCCACCTGTCTGCCATAGCAATAAATTTATCTGTACCTTCAATTCTGAACACACACGAAATCTGACTGTCAAATGAGGTATGCTTTTTATCATCAATATGCGGGTCACCAAGCACCTCCCAGTTTCCGTGCATAGAATCACATCTTGCTATTTCGGAGGGGTTGGGGAATTTGGCGGTTGTTCCCGAGGTAAACATATAATAATACCCGTCCTTCTTGAAAACCGCAGGAGCCTCTCTTACATAAGGCGGACACTTACGGGGAAAATGAACGGAATACTTCGCTGCCACATCAAGATAATCCGCCGTCAAATCGGCAATAATCATATCCTCATGAGCACGTTCAAAAATAATATAACCCTTTCCGTCGTCCTCAAATAAATCAAAATCACCTGCCAATATTCCGTACGGGTGCAGTCTTTCATTGACAATTTTGTAAGGTCCTGTTATTGCATCAGCAGTTGCCACCGTCATATACTGATGATGTCCGTTGCCCATAATTTTCATCCACAATACAAACTTATTTGTCAGCTTATTATATAAAATGTGCGGTCTGTCCATTCTCGTATGAGGGTGCAGCGGATTTTCCGGGTTATCAAGCACAGGCTCACATACAATGCCTTCATCATACCAGTTGTATAAATCTGTTGACGAATACATCTTTACTCCCCAATGCCAGATTTCCTTTTCGTCCGTGGTCTTTTCCTTATTTTCGCCATACCAGTAGTATTTTCCCTCCCAAAACATAATTGAACCGCCGTGAGCCTGTATCAGCTTGCCCTCTGTATCACGCCACTCCTCGCCGGGTCTCATTGATGTGTACTTCATATTTTTTACTTCCTTTCTTATAATAAATTCTTTTTGATAAAATCACGATACCAAAATGCACTGTCTTTCCATATACGTTCCTGTGTATTAAAATCGGTATGAGTGATACCAAAGCGAAAACTATTCCCCGCACTCCACTCAAAATTATCCATCAGCGACCACAGGTAATAACTCCTGACATCATAGCCTTCGTCAATCGCTTTCTCTATCCAGTTCAAAAAACCTTCAACGTACTTAATTCTGTCCGTATCGTGGATTTTTCCGTCCACAATTTCCTCATTGCAGTTATATGTGCCGTTTTCCGTTATATAAATCGGAATTTTTATATTGTAACGCTCGTGCATCATCTTAATTGCATCATAAACCGCTTTAGGATAAAATTCCGTTCCGTTATCAAGGAAATTACCGCCTGTCTGTTCTATCGTTTCTATCTTGGTATCCTCTGCCGAAGCAAGCACTCTGTTATAGCAGTTAAGTCCGAAAAAGTCTATCGGTGCAGATATTTTTTCAAAATCCCCCGAGCGGATATCGGGCATACTGCCCTCTTTTTCCATACACTCAAGCAGATACGGCGAATATTGACCTTTAAAAATTGGGTCAAGGTATGAGCGGTATGTACGCTCATTTCCGTCCTCTGCCGCCTGTACGTCAGCCGCATTTTCGGAATTTGCAGGGTGCTGATGCCAGATATCAACGACTATTCCGATTTTAGAATTTTTCGGATTTACACTGCGGAACGCCTCAACACCACGTGCGTGCGAAAGCAGAATATTATGATTTGCAGCACGTCCGAAGCGTTCAAGCTTTCTGCCGGGTGCAAAGCCACCCTTTGCATACCCCACATAAGTTGCAATCGGTTCATTTATAGTCGCCCACAGCGGAACAGAGTCGCCAAGCTCACGGAACATAAGCTCTGCATACTCACCGAACCACTCTGCAACATCACGGTTTAAAAAGCCGCCCCTGCATTCAAGCTCATACGGCAAGTCCCAGTGATAAAGCGTCGCATTCGGTACAATATCATTTTTATTGAGTTCCTCTACAAGCCTTTTATAAAAATCAAGTCCCTTCTGATTGATTTGACCTGTTCCCTCGGGCATCACTCTTGACCACGAAATTGAAAAGCGATAGCTGTTCACCCCAAGCTCACGCATCAGCTTAACATCATCTTTAAACAGGTGATAGTGGTCACAGGCAATCTCGGGCGTAGTATTGTCGGCAATTTTATTGGGAATACGTGAAAACACGTCCCATATACTAAGTCCACGCCCGTCCTCCTGTGCTGCACCCTCAATCTGTGCCGCACTCGTTGCAACTCCAAACAAAAAATCCTTTGGAAAACCCATTCTTCTCATCCTTTCTCTATAACGGACATTTCCGCTATCCGATATTCCTGACACCAGCCTTCGTTTCTCGGAAAATCCCACAGCCACAGCTCTTTATAAAAGCTCGACGGTCCGACTCTTCCCTCATCGCCTTTTGAATGATGCGGTCCAAGCAAATTACGCAGATTATTGACTATTGTGAGTTCAATTTTATTTACTCCCGTTTTGAGCATATTTCTTATATCACAGCAAAAGGGTTGCCACAGATATGTGCCTGCATTGCAGCCGTTTATCCGCCATTTTGACACATTAACGCCCTTATGCTCAAAAGACAGGCAATATTCGGTATCTGCAAGCTCCGCTTCTTTTTCAAGAACTATGCTCCCTGCAAAAAACGGAAAGCCTTGTTTTTCAATATGCTCAAGTCTTATCTCATCAACGGGAGGCATAATTGTAAAATTCTCTCCGACCGAAAAATTACCTGTAAGATACATTGGCTCTATCTCAGTATCAAAGGTCAGTTTATTCTTTATACTCTCCGCCTTTTTTGCACCCTCAATATTATTATATACCGACTGTGATTGTGTAAAATATGTTGAAATGACTATCTTATTGTTTCCCAACACAGCATATTCCGATATATCAAGCTTCCTGAACGAGCTGTCCGCAAAAAATCCGCAATCGGTCTTATTTATACTTTTGCCGTTCACCTCAATATACAGTTTCTCGGGTGTTTCGCACACAAGATAAAGCCCTTCGGGAATATATTTAATTTCAACCGAAAATTCACACCGTATATCAATCGGTCTTTCAAGCTCACAGGCACGCTTTTGAATATTGAGAATATATCCGTTTTTTTCTATAAGCTCTCCGTCAAAATAGTAATCGCAAAAATCCAGTACGAGTGAATTCTCCGACGCATATTTGATCCTCCATATGCCATCGAGCGGCAATGGCTTTCCTGTTGGCTTTTCCGTATTTTCCGGCGGCAAAAGCCTGCTCTCGTATGGAGCAAAGGTATATGTTTTTTTCATATTTCCTATTACAATTTGCACCGTCTGCTCAGAATCAGTCTGATTTACGAAATAATATGTATCTTTGTTTTCTATCCGCCTTTTAGTATATAAAATTGCGGGATTGTCAGCAATGCTTTCATTCTTCGTCTGTTCAGGGTCCTCAACAGTGCCGCCGCTTTCTACATACCGCTTAAGAAGCTCTTTTGTTTCGTCAGAATACTCACAGCCGCCGCAAACCAGAACTCTGTTATAGCATTGCTTGCCTACCGTTAAGCTGCCGTTATCTGCCTGTGCGTACCGCCGTAAAATTGATTCGTCACCGAGGTGAAACAGAATATGCTTGCCCTCCAGCTCCTTAACCGTTGCCGCAAAGCTGTTGCTCACCTCACGAAGCCTTTCATTCTGTGTGCCGTCATAACGTGCCCACGCTTCTGTCATAGGTACAATTAAAAGGGTATCGCAGATAATCTCACCCTCCGCAAGCACCTTGCCAACCTGCGAAAGAGAATTATTAAATTTATCGTAATACTCCCACCACGGCTGTTGATAAAACAGTGCAGGCGGATAATCTCTTTTCCTGATTCCTCTCATTGTATAGCCCTGCAAATGCTGACATATGGTTGTCACTCCTCGTACCATCTGTACCTCGGCAATGGATTTCAGCTCATCAAAGCGTATTCCGTGTCCGCACATTGCAAAGCTTTCGGTGAGTATCTGCGGTTTTCCAAGCTGGGAGGCAACGCTTGACACCTGAAGCGGAACAAGCGCTCTGTCCTTACCTCTGCCCAGAAAATCCACCCCCGGCATATGGAAATATTCATAATGCGGCATAACACTTCCGCTCGTTGCAATCTGTGATGCTATGCTTTCCTCCGCCAAAAGATGTCCCGTAAGCATCAGTCCTCTTTCATCACACCATTCATATATTTGACGGAAAAAGCTCTCGGAGAACATATCGCAGACCAGCCGCCAGAAATTTATTCTGGTTCTTCGTGATGTGTCGGTTTCAAAAAATAAATCGTACAGAAGCTCGGTCAAATCCTCTGCATATTTTTCCGAATACGCTGTCACAAGCTCAAAACTCCACGGATATTCACCCATTGCAAGCTGCGGCTCATCGGTGAAAAAGCCCTTTATACGGTTTCCGTACCTTTCATAATACGGTTTATGAGTATATTCAATAAAGCTTGCAACCGCTTTTTTGTTCAGCACATCTATATAATGCGGATTTACCTCATAATAGAAATGATATCCGTTTATATTGGCTATCGTATAAGGTGTGCAGCCGTTTCCCTTTTCGCACTTGAGCTTTTTCTGCTGATATTCAATACCGCCTTTGCATACTTTACCGTCAGCGGCTCCGCTCGGCCAGCCATTTTCGTCATATACCCACGCATCAAGACCGCATTTTTCCGCCTCTTCCACACACGCTGAAACCGCCTCAAACCATTTCTCACTCATATATTCTGTTTCCAGACCGCCTCGGGCGTGCATAAAAAAGCCGCCCATTCCCGCTTCCTGCATAAGCCTGACCTGCCTTCGGCATTCCTGCGGTTCAATTTTGTCATTCCAGCTCCAGAACGGTATCGGGCGGTATCTTGCTTCTGTTTCGGACACATTCTCCACCTCCGTTTCTTTCACCAACATTTTACTACTCTCCAACATTTCAAACCACAGATTTTTTTTATTTTATATATGAAATTTGTGCTTTTAAAAAGCCAAAGACGCTTTATTGCGTCTTTGGCTTTTTTCGGAGCTGCATCAGATTATTGCGGACGCTGAGAAAAATAATTATCCGCAAAATTCATATTACCTTTTTGTGCTTCTGCATAAACCGCATTATCATCGAGGTCGATATCACCTGCAATAGCACGCATTGTTACAGCATATGAGCCGTCATAGTTACCTATCGAAAACATTTCTATCGCCGAGGCTGTTCCCTCAAATGATTTCCAGTCACTTTCCGACTCAATCCCCTTTACAGTAGGTATCGTACCTGTATTTGCCGCATATTTGCTGTACTCCTTTTTTGAAGTCAGAAATTTAAGAAAATCAACCGCTGCCTCCTGTTCGGGTGTAGTTTCCGTTTCCCCCTGCATCTTCGTCACAGCAAGACAGGTGGTGGTGCGGATTGTAAGCTGTTCACCGCCGTATGCGGTATTCTCCTCCGTAAACGCAGGAAACGGTACAACACCCGCCTCAAATTCCAGCTTATCATTTTTCAGCAGATTTGTCATTTCCCAGCTGCCTGTGAATATATGTGCAGCCCTGCCGTTTATAAACTGTTCCTTCGCACCGTCCTCGTCAAGTCCGATTGAATCGTGTGCATACTTTGCAAACTGCTGTACCATTACAAGATACTCTCTGTATGTTGATTTATACGGCTCAACAGTTACGTCATATGCACCGCTTGCGACGGAATTTGCCATCTCAAACTGTGATATTACATTATTGCCGTCAATATTTATTTTTCCGTCACCCAAAAACCTTTTTCCGAATGCATTGGTACATATTGCCCATTGCAGCCAGTTTACGGCGTCCTTTTTCTGTGCCATAAAGGCAATCGGATTTATACCGTTTTTTTCTATAACGGCACAATTTCCCAAAAATTCGTTCCACGTTTTGGGTACTGAAAGTCCGTTTTCTCTATAAATATCCTTATTATAATAAACAGCAAGTCCAAGCGAGGAAAGAGGAATTGCAAGTCCAAGCTTTCCCTCTAAATCAACAGTATAATTAAGCTTTTCCTCATCAAAAATCTCTTTCCACACTGTATTTTCCTGATATTCGTTCGGTGCCTCAAGGACCTTGTCCAGATGATAGATAAGTCCCGATTTATCCATCTTAATTATATTTGCCTTTTCATTGTACATAATTGTCGGCAAATTTGATTCTGACTGTCGTTCCATAATCCAACTGCTGTATCTTTGGACAGGCTGTACAAGAAGCTCAATCTCAACATCGGGACGAACTGTTTTGTAATCATTTACTATTTCGGCAAATGCGTTCTTCAGCTCATTCTTCGCTCCTGGCTCCCAGAAGGACATACTGATATGTATTTTATCCTCATCAACGGCTGTCCCGACAATATCTGTACCTGCACACCCCTGCATTAAAAGTGTAAGCGTCATCACAGCACAAAGTAATCTATTCCTTTTCATATAACACCTCCCACTCATCTTGCCGCCTGAGCATTCAGTTTATGGTATTTCTGCGGCGACATTCCCACCTGCTTTTTAAACAGGCTTGAAAAATAGTTAATATCCTTGTATGACAGAATATTCGCAATCTCGGTAATGGATAAATCCTTATTCATAAGCAGACTTTTAGCACGCTCCATTTTTTTGTTGGTGACATAATTGACATAGCTCTCACCTGTTTCCGCCTTGAACATACGGCTCAGATATCCGCTGTTTATATAGAACATTTCCGAAATTTTCTGCAACGTAATATTATCGCAGTAATGACCGTCAATATATGAGATAATTTCGTGAAACCGACTCTCGGGAATATTCTCCTCATATTCAGGCTCCTTCTTCTGCTCTATTCCGAGTGAAGAGGTAATCTTTTGCACAATACTTATAAGATACTCCTTATTTACAGGCTTTAGCAGATAGCCCTCGATGCCCACTTCAATTGCACGCTGTGCATATTCAAACTGCTTATATCCGCTCATAATAATAAATTTCGACTCTATGCCTTCCTGTCTTATTGTGTCAAGCATCGAAATTCCGTCCATACCGAACATTCTTATATCCGAAAGAATAATGTCGGGCTTCAGACGTTTTGCAAGTGCTATTCCCTCACGGCCGCTTACCGCCGTACCTACTATTTCAATATTATAAAAGCTCCAGTCGATAATAAGCTTCATTCCTTCAATTGTAAAATACTCATCATCAACTATAATCATACTGTACATCGCTGTTCCCTCCGAAACGAATAGGTATATGAACCATTACGTCAGTTTTAACGCCCTGTTCACTTTTTATCATAACACCGTATCTGCTGCCGTAAAACAGCTTTACTCTGTCATTTATATTTTTAAGTCCTATTCCGACCAAATTTTCATCATCAAGCGTACCGTCCAAAACCGCCTGAATTTTCTCAAGCCGCTCCGTGCTAATGCCAACGCCCGTATCGTGGACTATGAAGGTAAGTCCGTCCTTCATTTCCTTTATACGAATATCAATCCTGCACTTTTCGTCCGACTGCTCAAAGCCGTGCTTTACCGCATTTTCGACCAACGGCTGAAGAATGAATTTTAGCATTTTATAGCGAGTAAAATCATCCTCACAGACTATTGAATATTCAAGACGCTCACGGTATCTCAGCTTCAAAAGCTTAAAATACGACTCAATATTCTGTATTTCGCTCGTTACCGCAACCTCACGTTCTCCATTCAGACTGTATCGCAACACCTCTCCAAGGGCAACAATCGCCTCTTGCAAGCCGTCAAAATCACGCACAAGCCCAAGCATCTGAATCATCTGCAACGAATTGTAGAGAAAATGCGGATTTATCTGCTTTTCACACTCCCGTATCTGTGCCTCTCGTATTTTTACCTCAAGACTATAGCTGTCCTTTTCCTTACGACTCAGCATTACAAAAAGTATGCAAAGAAATACAAGTGCAACAATGCTTATTATCGCCATTATTACTATAAACCGCACAGGCAATGCCGATATACCGTTCATTTCGGCATACGAATACAGTGCGACTGCGTTTATCCCGAATTTTTCCGAACGCTTATATGAAACAATAAATTTCTCGCCCTCGCCATCAATCAGAATATCGGGTCTTTTTCCCTTTTTGTATTCACCGAAAAAGTCACCGCCCCGCATATTATCAATTTCCGAACACAGTATATTCCAGTTTTCATTACATACGAAGAACCGTGAATTACCGATTTTCTCAAAGCTCATAATGCTGTCGAGAACACTTGCGTCCAACTCCAGCATAATATCTCCTATGGTGTGCATAGCATAGGAATCGTTGACATAATTTATACGCTTGAACAATATCAACCGTCCGTTATTATCAGCATACAGCATACATTTTCCGCTTGTACAGTTCTCCTGCACGGATATTTCGGAATATAACTGTGTTGCCGCCTCTGTGTTCGTTTCGTACACCACATAGCTTCCCTCCGAATCAACAAAAGCAACGGAAATTATATCAATATATGATTTTGTCATTTCCTGCAAAACCGTTCTTATTCCCATCGTATATTCATAAAAGGTATGCTCTTGCTTATTATCAGTATATTTCATAAGCGAATTGACAAAGCTGCTGCTTTTAAGTGTGACGCTGTGCTGCTCGATAATATTATCAACATTGGCACAAATTCCGCTTAAATTGCCCTCATTTGTTGTTACAATATTGGCCGTTATTTTTTTCGCATTCTCTGACAAAAGCCAAAACGCCGCCAAGCCAAGCAGTGTTTCTGCGATAATCACCATAATTATGAACACTCTGATTACGTGCCACAGGTCAAGCCTTCTGAATGCCCGCTCTATCAATACATCACCCCATTTTCTTTTAAAAGCACCTAAAGAGGCAGAATAATTCTGCCTCTTTGTGTAATCTGTTAACCGCGCAAATATACAAACATATACGACGGCTTCGCCCAGAAGTTAACTATGCACACACGTGCACCTACCTTTAAATCCTCGCTGCTGCCACGGTACACGCAAGCATTCTTATCTGCATCTGCGTCATAAACATAAATGGGTATGCTTCCTACCGGAAAATACTCTCTGTCCTGTACGCTGCCTGTTCCATAAAGTACCGAAATATTTCCGTTGTTGCTCTTTTCAATTCTACCGTAAATCAGGCTATATCCAAGATTTCGTTCCCTGCCCGATTTAGTCGGATAAAAGGCACGTTTGGCACCCATAATCGAGCCGTCATAGTCGGGTGTGAACACAAGCTCCAATGCAGCCGCAAAACCGTCAACATCACTTTTTATCACACGAATCAAATCGCCTCTCTTAATCTTGTAGCCGTCAGGTTGGAAAAATTCCTCATTATCCGCATCAAAGGTATATGTTGTATTGTTGCCCATACCTTTAAGACGGGTCACTACCATTTCCTGACTCTCATCGTACAGCGTATCAACATCTGTTACCATCAGATACGGATTTGATTTATCAAACACATAGCTTTTCTCGTGGAAGTAAACTATCAGTTCACTGTCAAGACGCTCGGAATCGGTATTATACGCCTTTATCCAGCACGCCTTATCCTCGCTCATAACAGAATTCAGTTTAATTACCTTAAATTCCGAATCATCAAAGCTGCGTGTCGTTGCAGTTTCGGGCGGAACCATAAATGCAACAGGATTTTTGGAAACAATAATCTCTGGTGTCAGTCTGTCTGCATCATTTATCGGCAAAAGACGTTTGAAGGTACCGTTCGGCTTATAGTAATATCTCTTGGCATTTGCTCTTATCAAAAGCTTATCGGTGACCTTGCTGCCCTCAACATATGCCTGACCAGTCTGAATTTTTGTGATTATACCGTCAGTAACACGGTATCTTATCGCCTGACGTGCGGTTATTTTTTCCTCATCGTTAAAGAGGAACTTATGATATACCGCCTCTTTGTTCATCTTATCGTCATCGACCGTTACCTTATCCTTCAAATTGTAGCGGTATATCTGACCGTCCTGATCGAGCAGTTTGAATATGATATTATCATTTTCGTAGTCTATTGTTGCTTTTATCAGATATCCGTATCTGTAATACGGCTGTGACGACTCATCACGCACAGCTTCGGCATAAAATACCTTTCCCTCGTGATCGAGATAGAGCTTCAGGTAGAGTCCGTAATGACTTTTACCGTCCTCAAGCATCGGAGATTCTGCCTGAACAGCATACACTCCGCCGTCCGTTTCAACAGTATATCTTCCCAAATCGTCCTGAGACATTGTCTGAACAGTACCCGTCTCAGTGTTATTGGAAACTATACAGATTGTCCTTGTATCGTCTACATCATTTCTGATAAGACTGACAACCGTTCCCTTTACAATAGAATCAAAGGACGAGCTTCTGCCCTCCGGCGTACGGTATTCAATATCATTGTCTGAAAGGTCTATCTTATCGCCTGTGCTTGTTTCAACAACCTTGTTCGCCGAATCAACCCAAGTAACAAAGAAGTTTTCATACTCGGTTATAACAACCGCACTTACACTGCCTTTATCCTTTACAATTCTGACCTCGCCGTCGACAGGCTTCATAATATCCTTCCTGCCCGTAAGTGCGTAGTTATAGACAATCGGAGCGGAATCGGGGATTGTAATGTTCTTTGTTTTGCCTGTTTCGCTATCAGTATAATAGGTGTATGTACCGCCGACATATTTTATTATATCGTCATCGGTAAGAATCAGCACCTCACCCGACGAACGGGGTACAAGCCAAACTATCTCCATTTCGCTGTCGCCGCTGTCATAGGCATAGCCCTCAACAGTCATACCTATATATTCGGTATAATAACTCTGCGTATCATACAATACACCGTCAATAACAGCCTGATTTTCACCTGCATTTTCACCGTACAGGGAAATATAGCTGTCAGCTGTCAGCTTGCCTCGGAACTTATATAGGTCCATAACGAACTCGGAGAAGGTTTCATCACGGTCGAACTTAATATTCCCATTACCCGCCACAGAATCAAACTGTGCATAGGGTACATCAAGCAGATTGTACAGCATTATCGCCGCATTTTGCATAGAAAGCTCTGCATCGGCACTTAATGCAACGCCATCGGTAATGCCAAGTCCTGCCGCCGCTTTGATATGACCTTCTGGATACGTCCCGAATGCACTTGTATATCCGTCGGTATAACCCGCACTGACAACAAGCAGCTTGCACGCAGCACCAAAGGTTATGGTGTCATCAGGGTGATAATTATTCTCGGTAGTACCGTCGGCAATTCCGAGTGTTTTGAGGTACTCGATACTTCCTGCAGCCTCGTGCCAGATATCAACGTCATTGTAAGGCTTGCCGTTTACAAAAAATTCGCCTATATCACGCCAACGCAGCATCTTACACAGATATTCCGCAAACTCTGCTCTTGTAACCGTTTCTTCCAGACTTTCTTCGTCCTGTTCCCCGATTATGCCAAGAGATGTCATAACCGATACCGCATTATCACTGTTCTTTTCCGCAAGGACGGGAGATGCACAGGCTATGACAGCTATCAGCATAAAAATCATCAATAACCGTTTCACTTTACTGTCCCTCCCTGCCCATTACTACAAGATATGAATAGAATAATGCCGCTGCCTCGGCACGGGTAAGATAATCCTTCGGCTTGTAATTTTTGTTTTCCTTACCCTTTATCATAGAAACCTGAAGCAGATACAGGATTGACTCCTTCGCCCAGTCGGACGCATCGTCCATATCGTCAAACTCTATGAATACATTAAGTCCGGGGTCGGGCTTATTCTCCTCAAACTTGTCTATCAATCTTTCGATAAACACAGCCGCCTGTTCTCTTGTAACATACTCATTTTTGCCGAACTCATTATCAGATAAGCCGTACACAATGCCGTTTTCGTATGCACTTGCAATATACTTATACGACCAGTCACTCTCCAATACATCTCCGAACGGAATACCGTTGCCTGAGTGTTCACCGACATTTACCATACTCATAAGCATCTTCGCAAATTCCGCACGGGTAATCGTCTTGTCGGGAGCATATTTTCCGTCGCCGACGCCGCTTATTACGCCTCTGTTATACAGACATTCAACTGCCTCATATGCCCATTTCGCATTTTCCATATCGCTGAATATGTACTGCGGTGCAGGCAGAGTGCTTTCAGTGTTCTCCGTTTCGGGAGTCGGTGTAGGTGCAGTTGCCGCAGGGGTTCCTACGGTAATACCGCTTGAGCCGCCACCACCGCCGCCACCACCTGACGACGTTTTTGGTTTGTCCGAAGCATTCTCTACTAACTTGTCAAAGTCCGAGCCTACTACTTCATATGAAGTGTACTCGCTTTTCATTCCCTCGATTACCGTTCTTTGCAATGAATCCGATAAGTCCTCGAAAGCTGACCAATCTGCTTCAACCAAAGTTTTTTCTATATAAATCTCCAGTATAGCTTCTGCTGCATCTGTTGTACCGTAATACAGATTTGCAAAAAGTATTTCTTCTTTGAGAGTATCAAGCACATCGGTAATAGTTGAGTAATCATTCTTACCGCATACTGCCTCGGCTATCTTTGCACGAACCTCCTCGGAAGAATAGTCATATACATTCTTTCCGTCCGTCAAGGGTAATGCAGTATCAAGAGCCATCGCCTTTGCAAGTGCCTCGTTTCCAAGCAGACTGTCCAACGCACTGCCTTCTGTTGCTGCATTTAATGCCGCAGCAACCGCAAAGCCATTATACAGCTCGGCAAATTCTTCCACAGTATCGGGAACTGCCTCCGCTGCAAGCATAAGTGTACCTGCACCGTCGGTTTTGACAGTTCCGAGATAATCCGCATTATCAGCAGCCAGCTTATCAAGCATAGCTGCGTCGCTGTCAGCAATAGCAGTCTGTACAGCAGAAATTATAGCTGCGTCCGCTTCACCCGTCAGTGAAATTTCTTTTTCCAAGACCTCCATCGTATCCTGACGTTTTGCGGTGAGCGTATAAGTGCCGATAGGAATAGAAAGCTTAATTTCGGCACGTCCGTTTTCTGTATTAAGCTCCTTCACGGCAGTATATTCGTCGCCTGCATTCTTTACATTAAGTGCAATCACTGTTTCTGCACCGTCACCGGTATCAAAGCTCACGGACAAAACCTCTGTTTCCTCATCATAGCTATACGATACCTCGGGTGCCGCCGCACATATCGGCACCATAGCCGCAAGCATCTGCACCGAAAGGAGCATTGCTGTAATTCTTTTCTTCATATTACCCTCCTATACGGAATCTGACATTTGTGTCAATTGCGTAGCCTGTTTCGGTATATGCAATCACCGTCAGGTTATAAAAGCCCTCCGGCATATTGCTCAAATCAACCTTAACTTTACCGTCTGCAACTTCCTTTTTAAAGTCATAATCATAGCTGTTTACAACCACTCTTGTCTGCTCGGTGACAATTCCCTCCGGCAGGGTAATGCTGATTTCGGCTGCCTGCTCCTTTGTGATTGTATCGCCCTCGGAAATATTATCAAACACAATCTTCTTTTCGGCAGGTGCTTCCTCCTCTGGCAGCTTGAACAGCATCGGATTTTTGATGGTAATTTCCATCTCCTCGGTTGCATTGAAGCCGAATGCCATTGCATTAATATGCTCAGGCTCAAGCACCTTGCCACCGCGCGTTCCGGATTTATTCCATACCCAGTTATCCCACGTGATATAGAAATAACGCCATTCCTCATCAAAGGAGACAGGCTTGTTTCCAAGGAAGTAGTTTGCGCCGTCGTCCATATAAACAAACGCATTCACAAAGCCGTAGTTATCATAGTTAAGGGTTTTTCCGCATTTAAGCCAGAAGCTTACGCCGTCATAGTCCTTAAATATTTCTCCGTCAGCAGGGAACATCGGATAATACCACTCCCCTTGCGACTTCATACTTGCACCGATTTTAATCTCGTCGGGGTTATCACCCGCTTTTGCCCAGCTTTTTGTGCCAGAGCTTACATTTGAGATATTATACTTAGAAGGGTCAAGCGCATTAGGTATGGGAATTCCGTCAAGGTCGGTTTCATACTTAAAGGAAATATGTGACACGGTCGGGCTTGTTTCAACACCGTTGAATACACCGACAAACTTCAGGTCATAAAGCGTATCGTGCAGATTGCCCTCGCCCGACTGTATTGTAAATGTAACAACCTCCTTCGACATAGGTCCGACCGTAACCGGCTTTTCCACAGCGTCAAAGGTAACATTGCACTCCGCCGACGCTCTGATAACACCTGTCATTTCCTCATTGTTAAAGTTATAGACCTCGCACTGCATCTCGAACGGCTTATCCATCGACTTTCTGTAACCGAACTGCTTGCCCTCGATAAAATCAATGCCCTCATAATTCTGATTAAGCACGATTTTCTGCTCCTTTGTAAAGCTGTTCTTTTCAAGCTTTTTCTCCGCACGAATTTCGAGAGTAAATTCGTCCTCACTCATTTTTCCGCCGAAGTTTATATAAATCGGGTCGGGAGTTGCATTTACGCTGATTCTGCCATCAACCGACTCTACCGTGCGTTCACCGCCCATAAAATCGGTCACCGTTACAGCTTTTTCGCTTGCAAAGCTCATCGGCTTATCGCTGTCACTCCATAAAACGCAGACGTCCTCACCCTTGCCGTTATCAAACACATAACCTCGTACACCATCGGGAAGATTATTCACCTCGCCTCGGTATTTGCCTTCGCCGAGAGCATATGTCATAATCGCCTCCGCCTGATATGACGGATAAGGTGTATGATTCTCAGAGAACGTTCCCCAGTCTGCGGAATTCTCGATATATTTCGGGAATACGAACCAGAAGTTTTTATCGACGCCCCACGCAATAGACTGTACATTCGACGATACGACATATCTTGCCTGTCCCTTTTGCAGTCTTTCACTCGTAGGCTCTTCAACCGACTCAAGCATCATCTTGCCACCTGCCTCGGTAACCCAGACCGGCTTGCCGTCGCTGTCATACGCTTTATCCGACGCAATCTGGATACCAGTTGCATCGCGGTGCATATCAATAGATTCGTTAATTCTTGCATCATTGATATAGTTGTGGCAGTGATAGTTATAGATATTTGTATAATCCATTATACCGTTCTGGAAAACAAGGTCGATAAACTCCGACTGCTCGGCATTCTGCGAGAATCCTCCGAATGCCACATACGGATTGTTCTCCGTTTCGGACATTGCAATTGCCGCCGCCTTGAAATGTGCGGCATAATGCTCTGCTGTTTCACGAAGGTAGAGAATTGTAACGTCCTCCTCGTTCCAAATCTCCCATACATCTACCGACGGTGATTCCTCGGCAAGCTTTTTATTAAACTCGTATGTAGTGAATACGTCCTCGGGAAGCTGGCGGTTTCCAACGGGATGCGTCCATTTAGGAGAGCTGTGGTACACGTCAATTACATTTATACCCTCACGCTCGAGAATATTCACAACCTCAATCTGATTGCCTATTTTCCATACTCCCGGCTCGGGACAGGTGGATTCCCACGAAAAACGCTCTCTTGCCCATTTTATGCCTGCAAGCTTAATTGCTTTGGCATATGACGGACGCTGCTCTGCCGGTACAAGCCAGCAGGAGGCGTGGTCTGCCGCAAACGGCGAATCCTCTGCTGTACGCTTTTCAAAATCCGGCACTACCGAAAAGCTTGTGCTTGCAAGCACGCCGCTATCGTCTGAAAGCTCGATTTTGTACCAGCCTTTCGGCAGATTGCCGAGATTTATAACATCGTTCAAGGTGTTCTTCTTTGCTGTTTTCTTTCCCTTCAAAATCAGTGCAGACCAATAATCACGCACCTCAAAGGTATATTCACAGGTCTCGGGCGTACCGTTATAAACTACGTCAACAAGAACCTTTTCCGATTCCTGAAGCACTCCGACAGGACCTCGTGCGGTAACCGAATTTATGCCCCAGCCTGCCTTTTCAAATTCGAGATAGTCCACATAAAAGGTTGCCTGAGCATTCCTTTCGTTTTTACGGTCGATAATTATGCGAACACTGTTGTCACCCTTATCAAGCATATAGGTACCGATATAATATATACCCATAATATTCTTAGCAACCGACGGGCTATAGCTTGCGGAAAGCTTTGCGGCTGTTCTGGTATCAATCTTTTCACCGCCGTTTATGCTTACCTTATAGTCATTCGTATAACCGTACTTGATTTTTGTGGAGGCAATATTAAGCGAATAATATCCCTTTTCGGGTGCCGTCACGGTGTATTCGAGTATCCACTCGCTGCCCTCGGGGAAATCCTTCTGAATTTTGAACAGCTTGCCTCCGCTCAAATCCGTACCGCTTGCAACACCGCCTCCGAAATTGCAGCTGTCATAGTTTTCGCCTTCTATTCTGATTGCACCTTCTGCCATTGCGGGAGCAAACGGCAGCATTGCCGCTGTCAAAAGTGCCGCAAGAGTTGTTCTTAATACTTTTCTCATAAATCAGCCCTCCTGTCCGACAAGTCCGTTCCAAAGAGATACCATATCATCGCTGTCGGTCCAGAAATACACATCGGACAATGCCTCTGCACTGTCAAGCGTTATTGTATATGTCTTTTCCATAATTCCACGCATCTCATCATCGCCAACCTTGCCGACTTTCGCCAAAAGGTCAACAGTATGAATTTTTGTGAGCTTTTCTGCTCCGTTTACCTGCTCATATTCTGTTACGATAAGTGCTGCACCGCTGTCTGTCTGCTTCGGATTGATAAGCTTCACTGTAACAGTACCGCCGCTTCTTGTACATTCGGTCACATAAACTCCCTGTACGTCTGAAATTACGGTAACGTCTGTCACGGCACTTACACTTCCGAAATTATCCGACTCGGCATATACAGTAATCTTCGCACTTCCGCAACGGTTTGCGGTAACAGTTCCATCTGCACTTACCGACGCAACCTGCTCATTGTCACTCTCATAGCTGATATCGAAATCGTCGGTATTGACAGTATTTCCGTAATTATCCGAAATTGTGAAGGACAACTCTGTGCTGTCTCCTACCGCAAGATACGGAACTCTTACTGCCGCCTCGGCTTTTTCTGCTCTTCTGTCATCGGGCAGAATCATTATTTTGTCAACATCAGCATAATATTCAAGTCTGCGGTCATCGGGTGCAATCGGCTCGGTCACACGCATACCTATACTGTGGCTGCCCTCGGTCAAGGTGTACGCTTTTTCATACATATACACCGCAGGCGAATATGTAGAACCTATACCTGATGAGGTTTTTCCGTAATAGGTCAAATTATCGGTATCGAACGACGCCCAGCTTTCGCCGTCAACCGAAATTTCAAGACGGCTGACATTATTATTCGATGAATCTGCCGCTGCCATATCAAAATAGAAATGGTAGCTGTTTTCCTCTGAAATCTCAAAGTCATAATATACCTCGAAAGCATCTCCGACTGGGTCATAGCCCCATACCTCATCGGTCTGCTTAAGTGTCAATCTGCCGTTTGACTTAGTCCAGTATCCCGGCTCGGCACAGGACTCCGCTTCAATTGCAAGCGAATCGGCACCCGCCTTGGTAAAAGCAATATAATCAATATATGTAGCAAAGCCGCCCGAGCCTCTTGTATATGCGGTAATTGTGAGCGTATTATAGCCTGCATCAAGATAAACAGGTGTGTTTAGATTATACTCACAAAAAGCACTTGACGCACTCGGCAGAACATCACGGACAAAGGATACCGTTTCGGCATTCATCGGATAAACATTGCCGTTTTCATTGCTCAAATCCCACTTTCCTGCCCAGCCGACACCGAGCTTTGAGCAGATTGTATTCATTTTATATGCTCCGCTCTCTGGTGCATACACCTTAACCTTGACGCTCCTTGTTTCATCAGCAGACGAAGCGTCGCCTGAGAATTTCAGATACCGCTTATCGCCGGTGAGTGCACTGTTTGCGGTTGTATCCGGCGCAGCACCGATTCCGCTTGATGCCGAAGCGTCAAAATAGCTTTCACCCTCTGCTCTTACACCCTGATTTTCGCTGTATGACACATCAAAATAATCAAAGTAGAATACCGTTCTCGGTGAAGAACCGCCCTTCGATTGTGCGGTATAGTCTGTAACCTCAAATGTTACGGTATTACTGCCCTTTTCAAGATATGTACTCATACCGTATTTCGCCCAGTTCGCATTGTAGCCGTCGGCAACCTTCATACCTGCCAGAATTTCGGACGCATCACCGCCGTTTATGCTGACACTGAACGGTGAGGTATAACTTGAACCTGCCGCCGATGTCATAAATGACAAATCATATATGCCGTCAGCATTTACAATGATGTCATAGCTCATATACCAGCCCTCGTCAGGAATTTGAGTGGTATTGGTATGATTGACAGCAAGACCGTTCGAGAAGGTCGAGCTGCTGCGGTAAACCGGCAGATTATTCTCGCCGCTCTCCGAAACAGGAATATTCGTTGTTTCGCACCACTCAGCCTCAATACGGCTTGTAAAATCCTGTGCCCATACAGGCAATACAAATGCCTGACACAGGACAGCCGCAAGCACTGAACTGATAATCTTTTTCATAGCATATTTCCTTTCCCTGTCTTAGTTTACATAAATCACCTTTGTGTCGGTAACCGCCTCATTCCATTCGGTGAAGCCTGCTGCGGTAATAATATATTTACCCTTTGAAAGACCGTTAATTTCATCTGCGGTCATTTCTTTACCGTTTACCAAAAGCTTAATATTGTTAAGCTCAGACTCAACAGCATAACCGTTGTCGTCGGTTATTTTAACCGTATATTCAGTCTTTTCATTCTCTTCAAAATAATATCCGACATTGCCTACGGTATATTCAATATCTCCCGCAGCATAGGTATTAAGTCCCACCGATACCGATGTGACCTTTGACGGTGTAACCGTTCTTTCAGTTCCGACCGTACCAGTGTTATATACAAATGCCTCCCACGGCACAAAGTATGTATGTGTTCCCTCTTCAATCACATAAGGTCTTGAGCCGAGATAGAACAGCGACGCTGCACCGTCATAATACAGCATTGCATTCAAGTAAACATCTTCATAGGTTTTATCTGCCGTTACGGTAAAGGTGAAACCTTTTGACTTGCCCACATTGGTATTATGTGCAGGCGGAGTTTTGAACACAGGATAAAACCAGTTTGAGCTGCTTGCAGTAAAATTAACACTGAAGGTTACAGCAGAGTCAGCAATATCAACCGTTGCAGTTCCTCCGCTGATATTATTCACATTCCAGCCGTCAGGCACCGTAGTATCTGTCGTAGAGTTGCTCTTGTACAAAACTACCTCATCAATTTTTTCATCAGGGTACGGGAATATCACCCTCATTACCGAAGATGTTGTTTCCTCGCCTGAGAATACTCCGTAAATACGCAGACCGTAAGACTCCTCAGCTACTACATTTTCCGCACTGATATTGGCATTTATAACTGTTTTGCCCATCGGCGAAATACTGAATTCTTCCTCCGAAAAGCTGACGATGCCCTCAAATTCGGCATTTGCTCTAAGACTTCCTGTCATTGTTTTATCAGTGAAATTATATACCTCAAGAGGAATACTGTCAATTTTATTTATACGGTATCCACGGAATTTTGCCTCGGTATTGTTAACCTCCTCAGGCAACGCACTGATTACAATTCTCTGTGCGTCCGAAAAATCGGTTTTGATACTTTCCGATATTTCAAAGCTTTGAGGATAATAACAGTCCATAGCCGTAATGTTATTACTTACAAGATATATGGGGTCAGGACCTATTTCAATGCTTACTGCACCGTCAGAAGCTTTAAGCTCTGTTCTTCCGCCCATAATATCAACCGTATATCCCGCAGTTACAGGCAATGTAACGGTCATTGCTTCATCAGCCCATATAACCGCCGCATTATCCGCACCGTCTGCAAATACATAGCCGTGTGCATTTTCTATATTCAGCTCGCCGACATATTCAGCCTCACCCAAAACCTCGGTCATAACCGCCATCGCAGAATATGCAGGATTGGGCAAGTGGTCGGAAGTAAATGCACCGAAATTCTTGCTGTTTTCGTTATAGCTCGGCATTACAAACCAAAAGGCTTTATCAGCAGCATTGGCAAGTGTTGTAACAGCATTTGTTACGCTGCACCGTGCCTGAAGCTTTTTCTGTGCAAGTGCAATATCGCTGCTGCCCTCCTCAACGGCACAATGTACTCCTGTTTCGGTAATCCAGATAGGTGCATCTGAGTTATCATAAGAGGTTTTCTGCACAAAATGTGCCTGCATAGCGTTATCGGACAGATATGCCGTTTCCGCTCCCGAATCCTTGGTATATGTATGATAATTATACGCATCGGCATATTCCATAACGTCATTCTGAAGCATAAGCGAGGTGTAATTGCGTACAAGCGGACTTTGTGCAATTCCGCCGAGCAATTTTTTAGCGTTTCCGCCATCAGCCGCACCTATTGCCGCCGCTTTGAAAAATGCCGCATATCTGTCTGCCGATTCGGTAGAATAAAGCTGCTCGTCCTGCTCGTTCCATATTTCCCAGCTGTCAACCTCTCCGCTCATTTCCGACGAGGCGTTTTTCATAAAGCTGTAAATATCGCCAAGGTCTGTGTATAAGCTCGAACCAGACTCCTTTGCCCACGTCGGTGTAGAATGGAATACTGCCGACACCTCAAGACCGCTATCAGCCATAATTTCAGTTGTGCTGTGCAGACCCGAGAAGTCATATGTTCCCTCCGACGGATTAAGCGACTCTGTTGATGCTCTTTCACGAACCCAGTCAATTCCCGCAAGCTTTATAACTCTGCTGTATTGACCTATTTTATCATAATCTCTGTTGCCGCTGCTGTCTTTCACAAGCCACGCCGCCGCAAAATCGGTGGCAAACGGCGAAGAAACGTCAGCTCTGTCCTCATATTTCGGTACAACCGCAAAAGCGGATAGCTGCGTATCACCCTCATACACTCTGTACCAGCCTGTGTCAAGCTCCTTCGGCAGAATAATATTTGCCTCTCCGTCAAAGGCTTCTGCTGTACCTGTTGAAACCTGATTATCAAAGTAATCATAAACAGTATAGCTTATATCGCTCTCCGACGACAGGTTTAGCAATACCCCGCTGCCGTATTCAAACACATTAAGTTCTGCTTCTTCGGCATTGACCGCAACAGCAGTACCGTTAACCGAGCAGGGTATCATTGTTCCCGAATTCCATAGATATGTTTTTAATATATCCCCGTCCACTGCCGAGGAATTCTCAAAATTAACTGTTTTTGTTTCTCCGACGCTCAGCAAAACAGTCTGCTTCTCTACCGATTTTAACTGCTCTCCCGTACTTACTGACAGGTATATGTCCGCATAAAAATCTTCGGTAAATGTGTTTTTCACTTTTGCTGATATTGTTCCGTTCACACTCACCGCATTACCGATTTCTCCAGCTGCTGCATCGGTCGGCTCATACTTCAGAAAACGTATTCTGTCTAATATAAACCAAAAATTTCCGCCGCTTTTTCTGGGTGCAACGCTTAATGTAAGGATATTACTGCCTTCTTTCAGCTGTGCCGTCGTCCAATTTGCAAAGGTTTGATTATTTTCCTCGGTTGTTCCTTTGTTGATATCTGCCTGCTCGCCGTTTATGTAAAGTACCCAATCGCTGTAATAATTGTCTTTCGCAGGAGGTGTTGCGTTAAGGATAATTCTGTAAATTCCCGCCTCAACTGCATTTATATCCCAAGTATAGGAAATCATACCGTCAGCGTCACCGTCAGGAAGTACAGTTCCGTTTGAAAGCTTCAGCGCTGCACCTGCATTCCAGGCAGAGACTTTATGTATGCTTTCGGAATATTGCTCATATTCGCATACAAAACCGCTCTCGCCCTGCTGAACGAACTTTTCAACAAAGCCGTAGGAAATCGGCTCGGCACTTGCGGCGGTAAAACCCGCCGCAAGCACAGTTGCCAGACATAATATTCTTTTGCATATGCCTGTAATCATAGCTTACTCCTGTTCCTCTGAAGCTGTTTCAGTATAGGTATATATCTCTTTTGCAAGAGGTGCGATGTTAGTTTTTCCCCAAGCGAATATATTGATTGTGTTGCCACTTTCATAGGTAAGACCGCTGAATGTAACAGGTATGTCGCTTTCACCTGCACCAACGCTCGCCGTTTCTACATATGCATTCTTTAATACACCTGCATCGTAAACAGCTGCAATCACATAGATGTCGCCCGTATCGAACGGTGTTATATTTGACAGATTCAATTCGACATCGTTAGTTCCTGCCGTCGGAGCAGCATCAACTCCGTTATATGTCACGTTTGAAATTGTAAGTACGGGGTCATCCGCACCTGCCTCTTTGAGGTTAAAGTCAAAATAGTCTATATCAACAATATACGCTCCGTCATCAGTTCTCGGCTTGACATATACCGTAATCTCATTAGTTCCCTCTGTAAGATATACTCTGTTGTTATAGCTGTAAAGGTACATATCACTTGCCGCAGTGCTGCTTGAGCTTGCTATGGCATTTGTTGTACGGGTGCTGTTTGCTCTTACCGAGGAATAGCGTACATTGTTAATACCCATATCAAAATTGCTTCCTGATGAATTGCAGAGTAGTCCCATATTGTATGCGCCTGCCGCAGGTGCTTCAACAGTGTATTTCAGTTCAAGCTCATCTGTGCTCTCGTCCGAACGGGTACCGTACGTCTGGAGTGTAATTCCGTTTGAAAAATCCGTATAGCCAACCAGCTTTGCCGAGCCGTGTGTAAGCAGAGTGTATGCCTCTGCCGTATTATATGCGTGTTCTCCCTCAAGTCTTACCTTGCTCGCTTCGGGTGCAGGCAAGGTCGATACCGTTAATTTATCTATCAACAACCACTGATTACTTCTTTCATTAAGTGCAACCAGCTTCAATTTATTTGTATTTTCGTTAAGATAAACCACAAATTGATAGTCTCTGAGATATCTTCTTTCATTTTCTGGAGAAGTTGCATGCGCAGGCGTTCCGTACACCAATTTAGGAAGCTCGGTTGTTCCGTAAGCTTTTTCGCCGTTGACATAAGTTTCAAATCTCGAAATACCGCTATTATCCTGCTGCTGTGCTTCCAAATCTACTACATAATATCCTGCTTTCGGTGCAGTGATTTCAAATTCTGCATAGCAATCCTCGGTCTTACCGCCATTAAATCTTGCAAACTCGCCGTATGCAGGACCGTACACCGAATTTGATGCAGCATCATACATTCCAAGTGAGGTAAAATTATTATCTACATCATAATAGTAATGGAAGGAAATATAGTCCAGTGTA
>JAFULX010000236.1 GCA_017483065.1 Clostridia bacterium
GACAAAAGCTCTCTCGCCGCCGCCTTATTGCCGAGCCTTGCCTCACAGAGTGCCGAGTGATAGTATGCCTCCACAAAATTCGGGTTCTTTTCCACCAAATCAGCCGCAAGCTCCTTTGCACGGTCAAGCGAGCCGTTTCTGATGAGTGCAAGTACCAGATTGTCCACTATGTCACGGTCGTCGGAGTTATAGTCATATGCCTCCTCGCAAAGAGCAAGCGTTTCGTCAAGCGGTGCATTTACAAGCTGCATAAAATATCCCATAATACCGTAGGTGACGGTGTTTTTGCTTTCGGAGAAAAGCTCTTTTGCGTCCTCCATAGCCTCGTCCATACGTCCCTGCTTGCAGTATGCCATACAGCGGTACTGTCTTGCCGTACGCTTGTCCTCCGCCTTCCCTTGCTTGTTGCGTATCACTTCGTCAAGACCACGCTCTGCACCCTCTGGATAACCGTTTCTTAAAAGCAAAAGCGAATATGCGGTTTTGAGCTTATCGTCCGCTCTGCCCGTTTCAATCGCTTTTTTGTACCTTGCAAGTGCACCCTGAATGTCGCCCTGCGAATACTTCTTGTTTCCGCTGATTGCGTAGAAATTCGGCAGATAACGGTATGCCGCATATATCAAAAATATAACCGATGCAATAAGTCCCGCAATCGGTGTGATATAAAAACACACAACCGTCAATACAAGCATAAATAATATGTTTTTCATTTTCAAAAATCCTTTCTCGCCAAGTAATAATGTAATTATAGCACGTTTTTTTCTTTATGTAAACGAATTTTTCATTTATTTGACAATATTTAAATAGTGTAGTATAATATAATTAGGATAATAGTATTAGATTGGAGAAATCGATATGGATATACGCACAAGACAAGCAATGAGAAGGCGTAAAAGACAAAAGCAGAGAAGAACGCTTGCGGTCGGAGCGTTGATACTTGCGGTCTTAATCGCCGTGCTGTGCTTTGCTTTTTCGGGCAGCGAGGAAGCATCTGCACCGCCCGAGCCGACGCCCACTCCCGAGGCAACAGCTACACCCGAGCCGACCCCGACTCCGACTCCCGAGCCGCAGACGGCGGAGGAATTTACAGCGGCAATGTCGCTTGACGATAAGCTGCTCCAGCTTTTCATCGTGACAGCGGATAGCCTGACAGGTGTTGAAAATACTACACTTTACGGAGGTACAAGCCAGAGGGTTATCAGCGAAAAGCCTGTCGGCGGCATTATGTACACGGCAGGCAATATCGAATCAAAGGCACAGCTTTCGAGTATGATTTCAAATGTGCAGAAGCAGTACACCGAGGAAAACGGCTTCCCTGCCTTTATCGTGGCAGAGGAGGAGGGCGGCAGCGTTTCACCGCTTGCGGCGGCAGGTCTTGCGGTTAATGTCGGGGATATGTCGGCATTTGCCGAGGGCGAAAACTATGACGGTGCATATGCGGCAGGCTCCGCAATAGGCAAATATATGAAGTCACTCGGCTTTAATATGAATCTTGCTCCGTTTTGCGAGCTTTCGGACGGCGAAAGCCCTCGCTCCTTCGGCAGTGACGCAGAAACGGTAAGCTCTATGGCTGTTTCGGTCGGCGACGGTATGAACTCGGGCGGAATTATTCCCGTTTATAACGCGTTCCCCGGCAAGACAAGCTCGGCTACGCTTGCAGAGCTTGAGCAAAAGGAATTTTTGCCGTTTCAGATGGCGGCGGCAAACGGTGCGGAGGCAATGCTTGTATCGGCAAACCCCGAGCCTGTTATAACGGGCAGCAGTGTACCGTGCTATACCTCAAGTGCTGCCGTAACCGATATTCTGCGTACAAGCCTTGATTTTGACGGAATTATCATAACAGCACCGCTTGTATCGGACGAGAGCGTTGTTTCGGCAATTGAGGCGGGCTGTGATATGCTCCTTATGCCGAAGGATTTGGCATCGGCTGTCGCACAGTTAAAATCAGCAGTTGAAACGGGCAGAATTACCGAGGAGCGTATAAACCAATCGGTAAGAAGAATTATCAGCTTAAAGCTTTCGATGTAATGGAGGCATAAAATTGAATAACATTGACAGACACGTTCCCGAGGTGGTAATAAAGCGCCTGCCTCGGTATTACAGGTACTTAGACGAGCTTTTGAAGCAGGATATACAGCGTATTTCCTCCAAGGCACTCAGCGAAAAAATGAAGGTTACCGCCTCGCAAATCAGGCAGGATTTCAACTGTTTCGGTGGCTTCGGACAGCAAGGCTACGGCTACAATGTGGCATATCTGCACAACGAAATCCGTACTATTCTGGGAATTAAAGAGGGATACAAAACCATCATTGTCGGTGCGGGAAATCTCGGTCACGCAATCGCAAGCCATGAGGGGTTTAAACGCAGAGGCTTTGAGCTTTGCGGCATTTTCGACAATTCACCCGACAAAATCGGTACGGTTATCAACGGGCATACTGTTACCGATATTGCCGATATGGAGCGATTTGTACGCAAAAACGGCATAGATATCGCAATCCTCACCCTGCCAAAGGCAAACATACAGGAAACCGCAGACAGACTTTGCGACTGCGGTATAAAAGGCTTATGGAATTTTTCCTACGCCGAGCTTAAAACCAAAAAGGCGGTTGCTGTTGAAAACGTCCATCTTTCGGACAGCTTAATGACGCTCGCCTACAAAATCAAGCAAGGGAATGATTAACGTGAGAACAATCGCATTTGTCGGTCCGAGCGGAACGGGCAAAAGCCATCGTGCGGCTCTTGTCGCAAGGGACAACGGTGCCGACGCTATTATAGATGACGGTCTTCTGATTTCCAAAAGCCGTGTCATTGCAGGTAAATCAGCAAAGGGCGCTCCTACACGTCTTGCATCGGTAAGGCAGGCTCTTTTTGTGGATAAAAAAGCAGCAGACGAGGTTGCGGCGGCGATAAAAAAGCTTAATCCCGAATGTATTATGATTTTAGGTACATCGGACGGTATGACCGAAAAGATTGCCGAGGCACTCGGTTTGCCCGAAATTGAGCATACGGTACGTATCGAGGATATTGCAACGCCCGAGGAAATGGCGGCGGCACAGAAAATCAGAAGCACCGAGGGCAAGCACGTTATCCCCGTACCCGAATTTGAAATCAAACAGGATTTTTCGGGATATTTTCTGCACCCCCTGCGGTTTTTTCAGAAAAATCTCGGCAGCGAGGACGATTTCTCGCAGGATAAAACCATTGTCCGCCCTACCTTCAGCTATCTCGGCGATTACACCATTTCGGATAATGTTATAATAAGTGCCGTCCGACACGAGGCAATGCGTGAGAAATCGGTTTACCGTATTAACAATGTTAATATCCGCTCCACCTCACACGGTGCACACATTGACGTTACTCTCGTACTTCGCTACGGCGTGCATATTCCGACCGCCTGTGCCGCCATACAAAAGCAAATCAGAAACGGCGTTGAGCGTAACACCTCGATAAACGTCCGCCGTGTTCACATCTATGTGAAAAGTCTGTACTGCGAAAAATAGTATTTTTATACATTTATGCAATACTTTATGTATAAAATACATTGTGTATGCATAATTTTTCAAGAAATTTTGAAAAAAGTATTGCATTTTTATACAGACAGTTGTATAATGTAGAATATTCTTTGGAAGAAGGTATTAAAAAAATGAACTTGGAAGAAATTAAGGCACTTGACGGTGCGAATTATATGAACACCTACGGAGCGAGGGCGAATGTTTGCTTTGAAAGCGGAAAGGGCTTGGAGCTTTATGCCAAGGACGGCAGAGTATTCAAGGATTTTCTCGGTGGCATTGCGGTAAACGCACTCGGACACGCACACCCCATTCTGACCGAGGCTCTGCATAATCAGGTGGATAAGCTTTTGCACACGTCAAATCTTTATTACATAGAAAATCAGGCAAAATTGGCGAAAAA
>JAFULX010000237.1 GCA_017483065.1 Clostridia bacterium
AATCAAATCACGGGTTGCAGTTTTCAAGCTATCCCTCCTCATATTGGGAAATTTGAAAATATCGGTGCAAGAACAACGGTCATCAGACCGCATACAGCAATGGCGAGCGAGCTCATTGCACCCTCCGTTTCGCCAAGCTCCATAGCTCTTGCACTTCCGACAGCGTGAGCTGCACAGCCGATGGCAAGTCCCTTTGCAACAGGGTGCGTGATGCGAAAAAGCTTGCACACACCGTCGGCGATAATATTGCCCAGAACTCCCGTAACAACAATCACAGCCGCAGCAATCGAGCCGTTACCGCCTATTTCCGAGGCAAGCTCCATTCCGATTGCGGTTGTAACCGATTTTGGCAGAAGTGTTGCCAGCATTGTACGGTCAAACCCGAGTATAACGCTTAAAAGATATACCGACAAAAGGCTTGCAGCAACTCCGCTCAGAAGTCCTACAAGAATGGCAACAGGATTTTGCTTCAGCACCGACAGTCTGCGGTAAAGCGGTACAGCAAGACATACGGTGGTCGGTGTAAGCAGATACGAAAGATATTTCGCACTGCTGTTGTAGGCTTCATAGCTGATATCGCAGACGAGCAGAAATAGTATCACAAAAATAATCGAAATAAGCATCGGATTGCACAGTGCGGAGCGGATTTTACTTTTTAAGAAAAGCCCGAGAGAATAGCCTGCAATGCTGATAAATACACCGAAAAAGAGCGAATTTGATACAAAATCATTCATCATTTTTTCTCTCCCTTGCTCTCAAAATCGCCTGCGAAACTCTGCCGCATACCGCCATAACAATTACGGTGGTCAGTACGGTAAGAATTATAAGTCCCAAAAGGTCGGGTAAAATCAGCGTGTATGAGTCGAGAAGTCCCACGATTGCAGGAATGAACATCAGCGGCATAATACTGATGAGAAAATCTGCCGTTTCCTCGATTTTTTCAAGCTTTATAGCACCCGTTACAAGCAATATCAGCATTGTAATCAGTCCCCATATACTCGCAGGAACGGGCAGCGGAATAAATTGGTGCAAAAGCTCGCCGAAAAGGCTTACGGCAAGGATTGCGCCGAATTGCAGAAGATATTTCATCTAAATCATTCCTTCCTTTAGTAAATTCATTCAAACAATAATAGCATATCCTGTTTTAGAGCCAAAATTCAGGATATGCCTTTAATCAGCTTCAGCTTATCTTCACGGGTAAGCTGTTTTATTTTTGCTTCACGGCTCATTGCCTCCGATTTGGTTTCAAAGCTTTCGGAGTAGACCGCCTTAACGGGCAGACGTGATTTGGTGTACTTTGCACCCTTGCCGCTGTTGTGTGCTTTGACACGTTCGGCGACATCGGTGGTGTAGCCGCAATACAGCGTTCCGTCGGCACACTCGAGAAGATATGTATAATAAATAATTACCACTCCTTACCGAAAAGCATCGGGTTGCCAAGCTCGGCACAAAGCTGATTTGCAGATGTAAGCTTTGCTAAACTGAAATTATAAAGCTGATGCGTATCCGAACCGACGCTTAGCGTTATACCGCTCTCTTTTACCGCACGCTGTTTTGTGCGGTTGGTGAGAAAATCATAATAATATGTATAATTACCCGAGGTATTTATCTCCCAGAAAAGCTCGTGCTCTCGCATAATTTTCAGCATATCAACGCCGTAGCGTTCGGAAAGTGCAAATATATCGGTATGTGCAAGACCGACAGGACAGGAAAACAGTCTCCGCCACTCGAGAAATTCATACAAATCCATACCCTTTTCGCTGTCAAGGCTCTCAAAAAGACAGTAATCAAGCAGCTTGGACGCACTTTTTGCAAGAAAATCATCAGGCTTGGGTCTTGTACCGATTTCAAGACCTGTTTTCACACTGCACCGATTGTTATAGCTGTCACGGACAGCACGCATTTTACTGACATAAGCATTAAAATCAAAGCCGTCGGTAAACTGATGGTCGCATATACCGACCACTCCGACGCCGTTTGCAATTGCATTTTCGACGATTTTTTCGGGGCTTTCCATACCGTCATAGCTGAAATATGTATGATTATGCAAGTCACAAAGCATACTGCCGCCTCCTTAAATTCATTCAAAGCTTAGTATATCACGTTTTCCATCGTATTTCAATACAAAATTCGTCAATTTTTGCTTGACATATTTGTTGATGGAAGGTATGATTATAGTATGGTATTATATGTAATAACCGAGTAGCTGGTCAGTTGTGACACTAAGCAGATGTGCAATACTTACCACCTTTTCCATTGACGGAAGCGTACGTCCCGTTTCATAATTATTGATTGTGTTTACCGTCACTTCCAGAAAATCGGCAAGCTCTTTTGTACTTAAGCCTGCCAGCTCACGGTAATGACGTATCCGTATTCCTAAGGGTCTCATACAAATCACCTCTTACCATATTATACCAGATATTTCTTAAAATTGCAATACGGAGGACATATATGAAGGAAATTTTAACCAAAGGTGCTGCTGCACTTGGCATTGAAGCCGATGCAGAAAAAATATCAAAGCTTGAACGCTATGCCGAGCTGCTTGTTGAATGGAACGAAAAAATGAATTTAACGGCTATCACCGACAAAGAAGGCATTGCGACCAAGCATTTTCTTGACTCTATGACAGCACTCACAACGGGCAAGGTGACAGGCAAGGTTGCTGATATAGGCTGCGGTGCAGGCTTTCCGGGACTTGTTCTGAAAATTATGAAGCCTGAAATTGAACTGACTCTTTTGGATTCACTCAAAAAACGTCTGACCTTCCTTGATGCTGTCTGCGGCGAGCTTGAAATCGGTAATACCGAAACCGTCCACGCAAGAGCCGAGGACGGTGCAAGACTTATGCGTGAGAGCTTTGACACTGTTGTTTCACGTGCAGTTGCGAATATGACGGTGCTTGCAGAACTGTGTCTGCCGTTTGTTAAGGTGGGCGGATATTTTCTCGCACTCAAAGGACCTCTTGCTGACGAAGAGCTGTCCGCCGCAAAGCGTGCTATTGAGGTACTCGGTGGTAAGGTGGAAAGTATTTTTTCTGCCGATATACCGTTTACCGATTTGGAGCATAAGATAATCATTGTGAAAAAAGTAAGACACACTCCGATGCAATATCCCAGAAAAGCAGGAATTGCGGCAAAATCCCCTATCGGAGGCTGTTATAATTTGAAGAAAGGTGCGAAAAGCTGAAAAGCCTGTCAAAGGCTGTCGTGCAAAAAGTCTTTCCTTTTGGAATAACGTGTGCTATAATCAAAACTGTAAGGCGGCAAGCGGTTATTAAATACATACCTGATGCTCCCAATCTTGCGGTATGTGCCCCCAGCCGTACGCCGTCTTACACCTTCCACCTTACGGAAAATATCACATTAAAAGGGGTGCAGACTTTTGCAGATGTTTAAAAGAAAACCGGACGAGCGTATGCAGGTGCTTAGTCTGCCTATGCATAAAATCCGACCTAATCCAAACCAGCCTCGCAAATATTTCGATACGGTAAGCTTAGAGGAGCTGGCACAGTCGATTGAGGAATACGGCGTAATACAGCCGATTACGGTACGAAAGGTGTTCGACGGCTATGAGATAGTCGCAGGCGAACGTCGGTTTCGTGCCTCGGAGAATGTCGGACTTGACACAATTCCTGCAATAGTTATCAATGCCGACGAGGAAAAATCGGCACTTATTGCTCTCTTGGAAAACCTTCAGCGTGACGATTTATGTTTTTTTGAGATTGCCGAAGGTTACCGCAAGCTTATTCAGGAGCGTGGAATGACGCAGGAGGAGCTTGCACATAAAATCGGCAAATCACAATCAACGGTAGCGAACAAGCTGCGGCTTTTAAAGCTTCCTCCCCGAGTTAAACGAATGGTGCGTGAATATACGCTGACCGAACGTCACGCAAGGGCACTTTTACATCTGTCTGATGAGGAGAGCCAGATAAAAGCAGCAAAGGAAATTTGCCGTAAGCATCTTAGCATCACACAAACCGAGGATTTGGTCAAATCTATGCTTCGTGCCGAGCGTGAGCATAAAGGCAATATCAAATATGCCGCAAGAACAGACCTTCGTATGTTCACCAACACCGTCAAGCGTGCTCTCGACCTCATTCGTGAGGCAGGTGCACCTGCCGATATGGAAAAAAAGGAATACGATTGGGGCGTTGAATATAAAATCACGGTCAAAACCTCCGACCGAGCATAAAGAAAGGGTGTTGTTTAACACCCTTTCTTTAATGTCTGTTATTCTTTATTCTGGGGAAGGTCTTCACCAAGGATTACGTTGAAATTGAGTATTTCGCCGTCCCTGATAGCGGTGAGCTGAAGTGTATCGCCAGCTTTTTTCGTATCACGGATTTCGTTGAGTGCGTCAACGGTCTTGACCGTTTTGCCCTCTGCCTTTACTATCAAATCACCTGCCTGAATACCTGCCTTCTGTGCTCCGCTGCCTTCGGTTACGCTTGATACCGAAAGTCCGTATCTTGTTTCGCTTGCCATAATACCTACAAGCGGACGTCCCGAAACATAACCGTTATTTATCAAATCGTCGATAATCGGGTTTGCCTCTGCACTTGAAATCGCAAAGCCTATACCCTCAACACCAGTTGTTGCAATCTTGACCGAGTTAATTCCTATAACTTCACCGTACTGATTAACCAACGCACCGCCCGAGTTACCGGGGTTAATTGCTGCGTCTGTCTGGATAAGGTTATATTTCTTATTATCAACCGTCATCGTTCTGTTCACGGCACTTATAACGCCTACCGTGACAGTTCCCGCAAATTCCTGACCGAGCGGATTACCGATTGCAACCGCAAGCTCGCCCACCTGCAAAGCCTCGGAATCGCCGATTTCTGCGGCAACGAGGTTTGGTGCATCAATCTTCAATACAGCAAGGTCGGATTTCTCGTCCTCACCGACGAGTAATGCGGTATATTCATCACCTGTATTGAGTACAACGGAAATCTCGGTAGCTCCGTCGATAACGTGCTGATTGGTTACAATATAACCGCTTTCCGAAATGATGATACCCGAGCCGCTGCCCTGCTCAACAAGCTCGTCCGAGTTCGGGTCTGCGGTGTAGTAGTATCTGCCCGTAAACGGGTCATAATATTTCTGTGCGGTCACCTTTGCCTTATTAATAACGCCGACACAGGAGGGTCCGACCTTATTTGCAATCTGCGGTACGGTCAGAACCTGCTTTCCGTTTTGCGTTTCATTTGCCAGAGTACTTACATTATAGCCTGCGTTTTGCTGATAATTGCTGTAATTGGTAGAATTTGCAAGCGGCTCAAGATAGGCTTTAAATCCTACACCGCACGCACCGACAGTCAGTACGCTCGCCGCAAGTGCCGAGCAGATGCACGGAATCCACGTTCTGTTCTTTCTCTTTTTTCTTTTCTTTGTTTCATATATAATCAAATCGGTAGTTTCTGTATAAGGATACTTTTTCATTTTACTCATTTCCTTTCTTTATCTGCATTTCATATAAAATAATTTTATACAACTTAAATACTGATAACAAATTGTTTAGATTGCCGCTTTGCAGCGAGCGGTGCCGTACAAGTGTACTGCCCCGAGCAAAAAGTGGTGATATGGGCAATTTGAATCAGTATTTATCTTCTCCTGTATTTGCTCTTATAATACAATACTAATTTGACGTGCGTATGAATAACTTGTTAAAATCTTGCAAGTATTTTGTTAATAAATTATGAACAGATTTCACCAAAATATATTTATTGCATATTATATAGCGAGGTGACCTTAAATGAAGCTATGTTGTAAAATCGGCTGTAAGCAGGCAGGGCTTGCAGCACTGGCGTTTTGTGTAGGAACGCTTGCAGGGCTTCTGCTGCCAATCTACATAGTTGTGGTAATTGAAACCGCATTGCTGATTATTTTGGGATACTGCTGCGTATTCAAATGGTAGGAGGTTTAATTTATGAAGGTTGTAGTATGGAAAATGCCGAAGGTTTTGTCAGGAATTGTTAAGTCGATACTCAGAATGTAACCTGTCGGCAGCAAGAGCAAAAATCCGCTTTTAAATAAGCGGATTTTTTATGTATAAATTTGGCGTGACTGCCAAATAATATTACCAAGCTATACAAAAGGAGGAAAAGGGCTATGAAATTAAAATATCACAAGCTGATTGCCGTAGTAATGAGTCTGGTAATGCTATTGCAGCCGCAAGCATATGCACTGTCAAGAAGAGGCTCGCAAGGCTCGGAGGTACGACAAATTCAGCAGCGTCTTATTCAATGGGGGTATCTCTCAGGGTCGGTTGACGGAATTTACGGTGCAAAAACCGAGGCAGCCGTCAAGAGATTTCAGCGTAACAACGGACTTACACCCGACGGTATCGCTGGTGCGGCTACTCTTTCAAAAATGGGAATAAGCTCGCAGACCACACAAAGCTCATCAAACAACAACATCAGACTTCTTGCAATGCTGATTAGCGGTGAGGCACGTGGCGAAACCTATGAGGGACAAGTCGCTGTCGGTGCGGTTGTCTTAAACCGTGTCAAGCACGCCTCCTTCCCTAACTCAGTTGCAGGCGTTATCTACCAGAACGGTGCATTTACCGCAGTTGACGACGGTCAGATAAATATGTCACCGACCGACTCGTGTATGAAGGCGGCAAGGGACGCTATCAACGGCTGGGACCCGTCGGGCGGTGCAATTTACTATTACAATCCGTCAACCGCAACAAATCAGTGGATTCGTTCACGTCCGATTATAAAACGTATCGGAAAGCACGTTTTCTGTAAGTAGACGAAAAGCAGACCTCACGGTCTGCTTTTTATTATTCTCCAAGATATGCTTTTTTAACACTTTCATCATTTAACAATTCTTTTGCATCGCCCGAAAGGACAATTTTGCCTGTTTCGAGCACATATGCTCTGTCTGCGATTGAAAGTGCTTTCTTTGCATTATGATCGACCAGAAGCACCGTTGTTCCGTCTGCCGAAACCTCCTTGATAATCTGGAAAATCTCGGACACAAGTATCGGAGAAAGTCCCATTGAAGGCTCGTCCATCAAAAGAATTTTCGGATTGGACATAAGCGCTCTGCCCATTGCGAGCATCTGCTGTTCACCGCCCGAAAGTGTTCCTGCAATTTGATTTTTACGTTCCTTGAGTCTTGGGAAATGCTTATACACATATTCCAGATTTTTCTCTATCTGCTTTTTATCCTTCATTATGAACGCACCAAGCTGCAAATTCTCATAAACGGTAAGCTCCTGAAAAATGCGTCTGCCCTCGGGTACGTGTGCCATTCCCATAGATACTATCTTATGTGCGGGAATTTTGGTGATATCGGTATCCTCAAGATAAATAGAGCCTGATTTGGGCGATATAAGCCCCGTAATTGTATGCAGTATGGTTGTTTTGCCTGCACCGTTAGAGCCGATAAGTGCGATAATCTCTCCCTGATTAACCTCAAAGGAAACACCCTTTATTGCCTTGATTACGCCGTAATATACTTCAACATTTTCTACTCTTAGCATAAGCGTCCCTCCTTTATCAGTCGTCCTCGCCGATATACGCAGTGATAACCTTCGGGTCATTCAAAACGGTCTCGGTTTTGCCCTGTGCAAGCACCGTTCCGAAATTGAGAACGGTTACCTCCTCGCATATTCCGCTTACAAGCTTCATATCGTGCTCAATAAGAAGAATAGTCATATCGAAATTATCACGCACAAAGCGGATTGTTTCCATAAGCTCCGCAGTTTCGTTAGGATTCATACCTGCCGCAGGCTCGTCCAGAAGCAGCAGCTTGGGGTTTGTAGCCATAGCACGTGCAATCTCAAGCTTACGCTGTTTTCCGTACGGAAGATTTGATGCCAGAAGCTTCGCCTCATTCTCCATACCGAACACCTTCAAAAGCTCCATTGCCTTGTCGTGGTATTCCTTTTCCTGTTTGCGGTATCTGCCCACTCTTAGTACACCCTCGAGCATACTGTATTTATAGCTGTTATGAAAACCGACCTTTACGTTATCAATAACGCTCATATCGCCGAACAGGCGGATATTCTGGAAGGTTCTTGCTATACCCTTTTTATTTATCGAAACGGGCGACGAATTGCTGATTTGCTCACCATCAAAGTAAAAAGAACCTGATGTCGGCTGATACACACCCGTAAGCAGGTTGAACACTGTTGTTTTACCTGCACCGTTCGGTCCGATAAGACCGTAGAGCTGTCCTTTTTCTATTTTGATATAGAGTCCGTCAACAGCCTTGAGTCCGCCGAACTGTATTCCCAAATCCTTAGTTTCCAGAATAGGCATTATTTCACACCGCCCTTCGTGTTAAATCGTGCAATCAATGCCTTGATTGAAAGCTTTTTCTTAAATGCGGCAAACTTATCATTGTTATTAAGAAGCATCATTACTATAAGAACGATAGCATAAAGAAGCATTCTGTAATCGTTAAGCGCTCTCAACGCTTCGGGCAGTGCATAGAGAATAATCGTTGCAATAATGACATTTCTCATATTCTTCATACCGCCGAGTACCACGAACACAAGCACAAGTATCGAAAGGTTATAGTCAAATTTGCTTGCAACAAGAGTTCTCAGGTTATGCGAATACAGCACACCTGCCATACCTGCAATAAACGATGCAATTACAAAGGCTGTCATTTTCGCTTTTGTCACGTCAATACCCATCGCCTCGGCTGCGATACGGTTATCCCTTGCCGCCTTAATGCTTCTGCCCGTCTTTGAATCAATAAGATTTAAAAGAGCAATTACGCATATCATAATTACAATAAAGCAAATAACAAAATTGGAGTCGTTAGGTGTACCTGTTATTCCCTGTGCACCCTTTATCAAATCCTGCTTTGTTGCGGCATCAAATGCGTGCTTTGTGTATGCACTTGCGTTCATTGAGAAGAATACACCGTTCTTGTCAATTGCAAGATACATATTATTGAACAGGTTTTTGATAATCTCGCCAAAGGCAAGAGTTACAATTGCAAGATAATCGCCTCGGAGTCTCAAAACGGGAATACCGATTAAAAATCCTGCAACAGCGGCAACAAGACCACCGATAATAATTGCCATCGGAAAACGCAGCCACCAAACGGTGATTACATTCTGCATAAGCAGCGAGAACAAGCTTCCCGCATATGCACCGACACACATAAAGCCTGCGTGTCCCAAACTCAGTTCACCCGAAAATCCGACTACAAGGTTTAATGATACTGCCAGCAGTACATAAACCGAAATCGGTACAAGCAAGCCTTCAAATTTATTTGAAGCAACGCCCGTCATTACGAGCAGCTGCGAGATTACGAAAATAAGTATAAGAAAACTGTAGGTTATATACTTATCAAGATTACGTGATTTGATTTTCTTTGACATAATATAACACCTACACTTTCTCGTTGAATTTTTTGCCGAAAAGACCCGTCGGTCTTACCAGCAAAACGATAATAAGAACACCGAACACAATAGCGTCCGAAAGCTCCGAAGAAATGTAAGCCTTACTAAGGCTTTCAATAATACCGAGCACTACACCGCCAATCATCGCACCAGGGATAGAGCCGATACCGCCGAACACCGCAGCTGTAAATGCCTTGATACCTGGCATTGCACCTGTGTACGGGCTAATCTGCGGATAAGTCGAGCAAAGCAGCACGCTTGCAACTGCCGCAAGTCCCGAGCCGATTGCAAAGGTGAGTGAAATCGTGCTGTTTACGTTAATTCCCATAAGCTGTGCCGCACCCTTGTCCTCCGATACGGCAAGCATTGCACGGCCGCTCTTTGTCTTGTTGATAAAGATGCTAAGGCAGATAACTATAAGCACCGCAACGGCAATTGTTACGATTGTTTCGCCCGTGATGCTTACACCGCCGAGTTCAACAGAGAACTTCGGCACAACAGATGTGAAGCTCTTTGCGGCAGAGCCGAATATAAGCAGTGCCACATTCTGTAAAAGATAGCTTACACCGATTGCGGTAATGAGTATCGCAAGCGGTGTTGCATTCCTCAGAGGCTTATACGCAATTTTCTCGATAACAACACCCAGAATTATACAAGCAAGTATGCTGATGCAAATCGAAAGCCATACAGGGAACTGCATTGTAGTAATCGCAGTAAATGCCACATATCCGCCAATCATAATAACATCGCCGTGGGCGAAGTTCAGCATTTTGGCAATGCCATATACCATGGTATAGCCCAAAGCAATAAGTGCGTATATACTGCCAAGACTAATTCCGGATACAAAGTATGAAAAAAAACTCATATATCGTATTACCTCATTTCAAACTGTAAAATATTCTTTCAATAAATAAACATCTTAGGCATAACCGAGCAGAAGCTTACACCTCAAGCCCGATTATGCCTATTATAACCACAAATTAAGTTACTTAAATATTCTTATCTTGCCTTGTATGCACCGTTTTCGATGTACATAGCCTTCGGGTCCTTAGTCGGCTCACCGTCAGCTGTCCAGGTCATAGTACCTGTTACGCCCGGAACCTCAATCTCTACCATTGCTGCCTTAAGCTTTTCGCAAAGGTCGGAAACTGCGATATTAGCGTCGGATACCTCTGCCTTTTCAAGAGCAGCCTTGATTACATAGATTGCGTCGTATGCGTCAGCTGCGAACTGTGTCGGGATTTCGTCATTGTAAGCGGCCTTGTAAGCTGTTGTGAAAGCAACCGTCTTTTCATCTTTAGCGTCTGCTGCGAACGGAGTAAGAAGCATTACGCCGTCTGCAAGAGCAGCCTGATCGCCGAGCTGTGCGATAACACCGTCAAGACCGTCACAACCGAAGAACTCAACGTCAAGGTCAACCTTATCAGCCTGAGTAAGGATTAAAGCAGCCTCCTGATAGTAAATCGGGAGGAACAGCAGCTCTGCACCGCTCTCCTTAACCTTCTGAATCTGTACTGTAAAGTCTGTTGCGGAATCCTTTGTGAAAGCTTCTGCAGCAACTATCTCAAGACCCTTGTTAGCAGCCTCAGTTGCGAACTTTTCATAGATACCCGATGAATATACGTCTGAACTGTTGTAAATAACAGCAACCTTTGTTGCAAGGTTATTGTCTGCTATATACTGTGCAGATGCGATACCCTGATTGGGGTCGGAGAAGCAAATTCTGAATGCGTTGTCATGTGTAATACAATCAACAGAAGAACCTGACGGTGTAAGCTGGAACATATTATCCTCAAATGTCTTTTCTGCAACAGCAACGCAAGGTGTGCTTGTAACCGTACCCATAAGAAGCTGAATACCCTTATCCTTCAATGTGTTGTATGCGTTTACCGATTTTTCTGCGTCATGCTCGTCGTCCTCAAAAAGGAACTTAAGAGTCATACCGTTTACACCGCCTGCTGCGTTAATTTCCTTAACAGCAAGCTCTGCGCCGTTCTTAACAGCCTGACCGTATGTAGCAGCCGCACCTGTCACAGGTCCGATACCGCCGATTACAAGAGTGTTCTCGCCGTCTGTTTCAGCAGCCTGATTACCACAGCCTGCAAGACCTGCTACTGCCATAATTGCCGCTAAGCTCATTGCAATTAGTTTTTTCATTTTACCATTCCTCCATTTATTTTCTGTGAAATCTCACAGGAATATAATACTATTATTTTACTATTTTCTCAATATTCTGTCAAGTCTTTTTATTTATTTTGTAATAAAGTAAGAAAAGATATGCCCTGTTGCATACCTTTTCAATATATCAGTTCCGTGTTCTTTTAATAAAATCGTAAATCATATCCGCATAAATATGTCTGCCGTTTTCATCAACAGCGCCTTTATAGTCGCAGTGATTACTGTTTTCCATCACGTTCAGGTATATTTTTGTCATATCATGTCCGAAATGTTTTAGGGTTGAAACAAGAAGCATTGTCTGTTCATATCTGTTTTCCCTATCGTTATCTGAAACGACGATTTCCATAGGAGGATAAGTCTTAGTATCGTCAATATAAAACATCGGTGCTGCCTCATCAACAATTACACGTCTTGTATCAATGCCTCGTTCCTTCAAAACATTAAAATGTGTTGTCGGCTGTCCTGCCGCATGATAATAACCTGAAATATCTATATTTGAAATATTATGCTTTGCCAGCCATTTTTCATCAAAGCACAGCATTTGCGACAGATATGCACCTGCACTGCTGCCGCCCACATATAATCCTGTAACATTTCCGTACCTAGGCATATTTTCCTTTGCCCACGCGACAACTGCAGCTGCGTCCTCTATAAAATCGGGATATTTTGCAGTGGGATATTTTCTGTAATCAGCGCTTACAACCGCAACATTTTCCGCCAGTTTGGGGACAAAGGCAAGCTCTTTACCGCCGTTTTCAAGACCGCCGCCGTGAAAATAGACATAAACCTCAAAATCATCTTTGTCTGGAATATATACGTCAAGTACCTGTTCCGATGCCGCTCCGTACGAAACATCTTTTATTACTTTCATTTTAATCCTCCGTTCTTCTTATCAGAATATGACACTAAATACGAGCCGATAAGCACTAATGCAAGTGCTATAAATATATCAACCGCAAGCGGTGTTCCGTTCACAAGCACCGCAACAAACGGCGACAGGGCAGGTTTTACAAAAAATGACAGCGACGCAAGCGTTGCAGAGCCTTTTTCAAGTGCCTTGAAATATGCCCAGTAGCCGATACCCGTTACCGCAAAGCCGATGTAGAACATTATAAGTCCGCTCGTTAGACTGAAATTGTCGGTGGTGACAACCTCTCCGCCAATGAGCAGATTTACCGCAAACAGAATTATACTTCCATATATAAAGGAAAATCCGATAAGAATATTTCCGCTTGCTTTTTTCATCATTTTTTTATTGAGTACAGTGTATAAACTGAAGGTCACAGCCGCAAGTACGGCGAGTACAACCGACAGAGCCTCATTATGTACCGAGATACTGTCCCTCGAGCAGACAAAAATACCTGCTGCACACAAAAGCAGTGCAAGAATTTTTTTCACTGTTATACGTTCCCGCAGCATAAGAGCCGACAGGCATATTGTGATAACAGAATTGGACGAAAATACTATCGCAATAAGCGACGGAGAGCTTGACAGCTTAACAGCATACTGAAGCATAACCATACTCAGGCAGATAAACAAAACTCCCAGACCTGCCATTTTTAAATGGTCGCCTATGCCGAGCCGCAGCTTTTGTTTTTTAATCTCATAAATCGAGAACGGCAGAAGCATAACACCGCCTATAAGAAACCTTATTGCGGTAATCGCCAGCGGACTGATATCCGCCGCGATGAGCTTGGACACAGGCTCAAGCGTGGCAAATACAATTGCCGTAATAAATACATAAATCAATCCCGATTTCATTAAATCACCTCTCTTTCTTCTCAAAGATTATACAACAAATCTGCTATTTTGTAAATTATAAAATAAGATGTGCTTACTATATATTGAAATGTATAGCAATTTGTGGTATAATATAAAAAAAACAGGAGGTATTACAATGGAATTTTTACAGTTAAAATATTTCCGCCACGCAGCAAAGAGCGAGAATTTTTCACATACAGCGGCAGCGTTTATGGTACCGCCGTCGTGCGTTTCATCGTCTATAAAAAAATTGGAAAGCGAACTGAATGTATCTCTTTTCGACAGAGCGGCGAATAAAATATCGCTGAATGAAAACGGCAAAGTGTTCCTAAAAACGGCAGACAGTATCTTCTCCCAGCTTGAGAAAGCGAAAAACGCTATGGCAGATATTTCGGGGCAGCCTAACGGACGAATTAAAATACTTATAAATACCAACAGACGGCTTATGACAAAAATTATATCCGATTTTCAAAGCGAGTATCCGAAGGTTTCATTTGTAATGGATTTCGGCGGAAATAATAATTACAGTGACTATAATATCGTGATTACGGACAGTATTATGGAAAACAGCGATTTTGAGCATTACGACTTTATCAGCGAGGAAATTATGCTCGCAGTACACAAAACAAATCCGCTTTCGGCAAGAAAGCAGGTGGATATGAGTATTCTAGAGAACGAGAAATTCATTTGCCTGCACAAAAATCACAGCCTGAGAACTATAACCGATTCGCTGTGCAGCCACGCCTGCATCAAGCCGAATATTGTCATTGAATGTGATGACCCACAATGTATCAGAGATTATTTAACGTTAGGTATAGGTGTGTCCCTAATCCCCTCAATATCGTGGGCAAACCAGTTCAGCTCCGACATTGCTCTTATAAGAATAAACAACGGTGTTTACCGCCATACGAAAATTTATATAAACAAAAATTCATCGTCCTCTTCAAATGTATTTTTCAAGCATATGAAGAAATACAAGTCGCTGTCTTCGTAAATCAAAGAATACTTTTTACATAGGCTGTGGGCGAAATGCCTGCCGCCTTTTTGAACGCCCTTGAAAAATTGTGAATTGACGAATAACCCAGCATATCGGAAATCTGACTTACGGAATATTTCTTCTCACGCAAAAGCTTTTTCGCCTCGGTAATTTTGAGCGACATATAATATTCCATCGGACTTTCCCCCGTCCATTCACGAAAAAATTTGCACAGCTGTGTTTTTCCGAGAAAAAAATGGCTGCACAAGTCTTTCAGCGTCAGCTGGGAGTAAATATTTCGTTTCATATACTCACACATAAGCTCACACAGCGAATTATTCGCAATATCACGGGATTTTTTACTCGGCAGTACATCAGCACTTAAAGCACCGCCCGTCCTTATCAGCTTTATCAGAAATTCGGTGAAATGGCATTGCATCAGCTGCGACGAGCCGAATACGTCGGTTGAAAAGGACAGATTATTACGGTTTGTATAATCGGACGGCACGCTGCCGAGTGCGTTTTTTGCTTCCTCAAGAAACAGCGACAACAGCAGCTTTGATGTTTTGTCGAGCGTAAAGGTCTTACCCTTAAAGCACCGCATAATTTCACTGTCGCAGGTAAAGGAAACCACAAGCATATTGTTTGTACTGCGTCGGTCGGAAATGTGTGCGTGAATTTCCATAGGCTCGTGAAAAATGACCTGTCCCTGCGTAAGCATACAGCCTATGCCGTTTGTGATTGCATTTACATTGCCGCTGTCAACATAAACCATCTCCCAGAACGGATGCTGTTCGGGGTCGTGAAAAAAATCCTTGCTGAATTCAAAATAATAGATGCTGTGAAAGCCTTTGATTTCTATTTCGTTGTTTACAGACTGCATATCAAACATAATATCCCTCCAATGCGGACAAAATGATAAATTCCGTGGAACTATTGTTAAATACATTTTTATGTGTTTATTATATAATAAATTTGACACAAAGTCAATTTAAATATAATATAAAGAGGTGTAGAAAAAATGAATGTGCTTGCAGTTGGCTGTCATCCCGATGACATCGAAATTTCCTGCTGCGGAACACTTGCTAAATGCGTGAAGCGAGGGGACAAGGTTACAGTGTGCCATATCGCAAACGGAAATATGGGACACGAAATTATTTCGCCCGAGGAGCTTCGTGAAATACGCATTAACGAGGCAAAAAAGGCAGGCTCACTCGCAGGAATTGAGGTTGTAACGCTTGATATAGGCGACCTGCTCCCCAACGGCTGTGATTTCACACAAAGGGATAAATTGGTAAATCTTATCAAGAAGGTTCAGCCCGATTTTATCATAACCCACAGTCCCACCGACTATATGCCCGACCACCGTGAGGTGTCCAAGCTTGTATTTGATGCGTCCTTTGCGGCAAGCGTACCGCATTACGGAGCAGAAGGCAAGGCGGCGGTAGTTCCCGTATTCTATATGGACAATCTTGCGGGAATGAACTTTAATCCCACCGAATATGTGGATATTACCGAGGAAATTGATTTGAAAATCGAGATGCTCGAATGTCACGAGAGCCAGCTGAAATGGATGCGTGACCACGACAATATTGATTTTGCCGAATTTGTACGCACCTGCTCGAGATTCCGTGGAATACAATGCGGCGTTCAGTATGCCGAGGCATTCTGTCAGGAGCTTGTATGGCCCAAGGTTGTTGCAAAAAGATTATTACCGTAAAAGGAGGAAATTGTAATGGATTTTTTAAGTACAGTAAAAGGAAGTCTTTTGGAAAGCTTTTATCCGAAGGGCTGGGATATGAAAAAAATTGACGAGTGCTGTGACAAGGGTGTTGCACGAGAGGATTTCTGGAATAAGGATTTTAACCCCGTAGAATGTGATAATATTTATGAATTTGACACGCTGATGGGACACGAGATTGCTCTGCAAATCAAAAATGCTCGTGAAAGAGGCGAAAAGCTTGCAATGATACTCCCCGTCGGACCTATGGGTATGTACCGTTGGGCTGTTTATTTCCTGAAAGAATGGAATGTGAAATGCGACCACGTTTATACCTTTAATATGGACGAATGGGCGGACAGTGAGGGCAATACCCTCCCCAACGACAATCCTGCATCTTTTGAGTACAGTATGAAGCAAGCATTTTTCGACAAGCTCGGTGAGAATACAATTCCGCCCGAGCAGAGAAACTTCGCCACAAAGGAAAATCTTCCTACATATCCCGAAAAGCTCGCCGCTCTCAAAGCAGAGGGTGCAAAGCTTGTTTTGGTATTTGGCATAGGCAGAATGTGCCATATCGCATTCTGGGAGCCGCAGTTTGCAGAGGATTATGCTTCGGTTGAGGAATGGAAGAAGGCACCGTACCGCATAGGCGCAAAGCTGCATCCGCTCACAATAGAGCAGAATGCTATCACAAGCTTCAAGAGCCGTACAACGCTTGTTCCGTGCAGTGCAAACACAATCGGTCCTGCTCTGTTTTTGCAGGCTGATTATATTATCGGCGGCTGTGACGGTGCGCTTGGCAGAGGTATGGGCTGGCAGGGAATGAGTTTCCTGACAACTCTGCATTACGGACCTGATATGAATATCACGTCAACCTTTATGCCCACGCTCCCAGGGAAGCTTTTCTATCTCAAGGAGCTTGCAGGACCGCTTACGGCAGAATGTAACTAAGCAAAATAGGAGATATCGCTTTGATGCGATATCTCCTTGTTTTATCCCTGTTACAAGTCAAATAGCAGCAATGCACCCAATGCAATCAAAAGAAGCTTATCCTCACAGCCGTTCATAATAAGAGTCAGAAGAACCGCCATAAGGATTATATCGTCCTTTTCAAAATGCAATGAAGGTGTGCGTTGTACCTTTGGCAGCACCGTTTCCACCACCTCCTCCGTTGCTACGGGCGGAGGTGGTATGACGGGCTTGGGCATATCATTATAGCTGTAATATTTTCGGTACACCAATTCTCACTCTCCCCTAAATTCAGAAAAGTCCGCTTATTTTTGAAAGACCGAGAAGCTTTACGGTGTTATCGATGCCCTTCTGTCTTGACGAGCGCATAAACGGCTTTAGGGACAGCAAAAGTCTTGACCTTTCATCGTCTGTGTTTTTGAGTCCTTCGGCAATCTGCATCAGCTTCATCATACTTTCGATATCAAGCGAATTTTCCTGCGGCTTCTCCTGAGGTTTCTCCTGCGGCTTTTCCTCAGATGTAAGTGCGCCGAGTACCGATTTTATCTTTTCCTCGGCGTCGTCACCCAAAAGCCCTTTCAGGGTATCCATCATATCAGCCATTATTTAATCATTCCTTTCCATAGTCATAAACTCAAGACTGACTTTATTGTTTCATCTTCTTAATAATACTGTCAATGTCAAGGTTTTTTAAGCCTGAGAGGTCAACACCCTGCAATTTTTTCTTAATCTCTTCGCTGTCCATCTTCATAACCTCGGAAGTAAGACGCTTTTTGTCCTCCTCCGACAGGCTTGAATTCAGCTTTTCCATACCGCCGTTATCCAGAAATTTTTTCACCGTATTGGCATCAATACCCGAAAGCAGTCCGCTGAGCTTACCCTTTATATCGTCCTTCATAACCATAACCTCCGCATTATTTTCTTTTACTCTTTTATATTATATGTTCTTTGAGGCGAAAGCTTTACAAAATAGTTGAAATTTGTTATAATATTTGCGGTGATATGATGAGAATAGGAAATGTAGAAATTGAAAACAACATATTCCTCGCTCCGATGGCAGGTGTGACCGATATGACCTTCCGCAAAATCTGCAAAAGCTTCGGAGCAGGGTTTACCTATACCGAAATGGTAAGTGCAAAGGGACTGTATTACAAGGATAAAAAAACTCCCGAGCTTCTTACACGCTTTGATGGCGAAAGTCCGTCTGCGGCACAGCTTTTCGGGTGTGAGCCTGATATAATCGCAAGTGTTGTCGGGGACGCACTCTCTTACGGTGCGGATATCCTTGATATAAATATGGGCTGTCCTGCACCCAAGATTGTAAATAACGGCGACGGCAGTGCGATTATGAAAAATCCGACGCTTGCAGGTGAGATTATGCGTGCGGCTGTGCGTGAAAGCGGCGGCGTGCCCGTTACGGCAAAAATCCGTGCAGGCTGGGACGATGACACAAAAAATGCGGTTGAGGTTGCAAAAATACTCGAGCAAAACGGTGCTGCGGCAGTCTGCGTACACCCGAGAACACGTATGATGTTTTACAGCGGCAAGGCGGATTGGAGCATAATCCGTGACGTCAAAAATGCGGTTAAAATTCCCGTAATCGGAAACGGTGATATTTTCTGTGCCGAGGACGCCGTTAATATGTTTGCCGAAACAGGCTGCGATGCGGTTATGGTCGGACGTGGTGCAGAGGGTAATCCCTTTATTTTCCGTCAAATCAACGAGCGTATATCGAACGGCGAAGTTAAGTACTTCCCTACCCACAGGGAGCGTTTAGAGCTGGCACTTTCACACGCAAAGGGTATTTGTGCCGAAAAGGGCGAGCTTCGGGGTATCAAGGAATCACGCAAGCATTTTGCGTGGTATATCAAGGGACTCCCGAACGCCTCCGAGCTTCGTGTAAAGCTTTTCGGAGTAAGCTCTCTTTCCGAGGCGGAACAGCTTATATATACGGCAATTGAGGAAATTTCAAGAAATTGAAAAAAAGTATTCCCAAACTGCATAAAGTATAGTATAATGTTGTTATCTAAAGGAAGGGTGTAAATATGAAAATAGAACGAGTGGAAGGCAACCGCCGTATTCGGGTACTTCTGACACAAAACGATTTGACTGAAATGAATATAAATATAGGTACGCTCACCTCCGATTCGCCCGAGCTGCATAGCTTTTTGTTTAAGGTGATGGATTTCATCAAGGAAGAAACAGGCTTTAATGCAAACAGCGGACAGATTATGGTAGAGGCATCACCTGCCGACGGCGGTGTGATACTGACTGTCACCAGAATACTGCCCGAACGCAAGGTGCGTAAGGTAAGCCCGAAAAATGTTCGTGTTAAAAAGAAGACGGGAACGGAAAGGCTTTACCGATTTGCCGATTTTGAGGTAATTTCGGCATATCTATGCGAGGCGGACAGCGAATATCTTTCAAAAATGAAGCTCTTTGAATGCGGTGATACATTCTTTATTGCAGCCGCAAGCACAGACCGCAGAATTTCGGAATTTGCACAAGCTCTGCCGCCAATCGGTACAAATACAGTATTCCTGTCGGAGCACGGACGCCTGATTGCTGAGGGCGAAGGTTTGGTTTTTATGGCAGAGGAAATAAAAAAGTTAAAATAACTCTTGCAATGAACGTCAAATTTTGCTATAATACTTTATGAGCTTTTGAAAAAGCAACTACTAAGGAATAAAAAGGAGAATTATTATGTTTGGATTTGTAAAGGCTTTAGCAGCAGACAGCGTAGCAGTTGTAGGCGGCAGTGCAGCAGCAGGTGCAGCAGAGGGCACTGCAGCGGGTGCGGCAGGTGCTGCAGCAGGCGGTGCAGGCGGTATCGTGGCTATGATTGGCTCAATGCTTCCTATGATTTTGGTTATTGCTCTGCTCTATTTCGTTATGATAAGACCTCAGCGTAAAAAGGAAAAGGAACTGAAGGCACAGATTGATGCAATGCAGGTTGGCGATAAGGTTGTAACAATCGGCGGTATCTGCGGTAAGGTTTCAAGAATTAAGGACGATTATGTATTCATTGAAACAGGTAATGTCGGCACTCCCAATGAGAAATCAGTTCTCAAATTTGAGCGTAGTGCAATCAAGGCTGTTGAAACAATTCACGACGCATAAGGTTAGTGGGTATTGCTTAACGCAATACCCATTTTTATTGTGTAACGAAAACGGGCTGTTGCACTTAGCAACAGCCCTTAGTTTTTGTATTTATTTTTTCTCAGTTGATGCTTCCTTGGGCATCGGGTCAGAATACCCATATCCGTAACCATACTTATAACCGTACTTGTAGCCGTAGCGGCGACCGTATTTATAGCGGTAACCGTTATAGCCATAGCCTGTACGTGCACTGACAGCGTCATTAACGAAGAAGCCGAGTACCTTTGCTTTTGCGATATTCAAAAGGTTTACCGCAGTTGCAAGGCTTTCGTGGTCGGTATAGTTCTGACGTACAACCACCATCACACCGTCAACGAGCGGCGACAGTGCAACTGCGTCGGTTACAACGGTAACAGGAGGTGTATCGAAGAAAATATAGTCATAATCGCCCGAAATCTGCTCGAGAATATTCATCATCGCATCGGAGGACAAAAGCTCGGCAGGGTTCGGAGGCAGCTCACCTGACGGTAGAATATCAAGTCCAGGACGAGCATTCTTGATTATAGCTTTATCAATAGTGACCTGCTGAGAAAGAACAGAGGAAAGTCCAACGTCCTTTTTAAGTCCCAGATATCTGTGGAGTCTTGGCTTACGAAGGTCGCCGTCAATAGCAAGCACTCTGCCACCCGTCTGTGCAAAGGTGATTGCCAGATTAAGAGTTGATGTAGTTTTACCCTCACCAGGGTTTGCACTCGTAACTGCAATTATCTTACAGCCCGACTTATTGATACCCGAAACCGAGAATATAATATTTGTTCTCGCCGTCTTGTAACCCTCTCGGATAATAAAGGGTGTTTTATCGTTCACTATTGTCGCAACCGCCTGACCGTCGTGGTGTCTTACTCTTTTCGGCTTATGCAGTGCGGCGATAAGCTTTCTGACATTATCATACTTTTTCATAATCAACCGTCCTCCTTATGATAAATCCGCAAGATTGGGAATTTCACCGAGTACCGGCAGCTTATATCTTGAGGTCAACTCGTCGGAGCTTACGATACGGGTATCGAAAATATCAAACAGTACGATTGCAATAGTTGCAAGTATCGCACCTACCACAAAGCCGATAACACCTCTCTGGAAGAGATTAACCACTATAATCTGCGGGTCTTCCTTGGGAGTGTCGATAATCTTGACCGAGCCGCCCTCAAATACTCTGAGAATTTCTTCAGATGCAAGATTTATTGCGTGGTTACATATGATGTACGAGTCAAGCTCGTCCACACATTCTACCGAAAGCGTCATAATATTGGTTTCCTCAACCTGCGACAACTCAATCATCTTATTTATCTGCTCATAGGAATATTTGTTATCCATTGCATCGCTCACCATCATATTAAAGGAACGGCTTTCAAGGATTTCAATATAGGTCGGCATAAGGTCACGTGCGTGCGAAAGTGCGGTAGCATTTACGTCATCTGTGATTTGCTCACGCTGTGTATCAATATACAGACTGCCTGTGGATACATATGTAGGCACAGACGCCGATTTGCTGTACGCATAGCACGCAACAGCAAGCACAAGTCCTACCATCGAAATCATCCACCAATTCCGCATCATAAGAACGATTACGTCAAGAATTGCTATCTCGTTGGTAAAACGTTCTCCCGATTCGTTCATATTTTCCGTAGTATTCAATTCGTTATTCAAAGGAAATCCCCCTCCTGATTTATCTGTTTATCAATTACCGTACGTTTTAAGTTCTTCCATCAGCCGCTCACGGGTTTTTGCATTGGTTGTCAGCTTGGCAACATATTCCGTCAGCTTTTTATTTGCCGTCTTTATACGCTCCATATGGTCTGTATCACCACGTACACCGCCGAAAAGGCTGTTCAATGCAGTAACTATCTCATTATTTCTCGACAGGCTCGATGCGTGCCCTACCGTCACCGCAGCATTTTTCTCTATTGAGCGTGTTGCACATTCTGAAACAAGCAGCTCCTTCTGCTTTAATGCCCATTTTGCAAGCTCATTTCTGCTGTCTGCATAGCTCAGGAATATTGCAGTTACATCTTCAAAGTCGTCCTCATCAAGCTTCTGCAACTCAATATAATCGGTATAAAAGCCCTTTACCTCCTCAATTCGCTTCTCGATATACGCTTCCACATTGGGACAATCCTCCACATCAGTAAGAAGTATCTCCAAATTTTCGGTAAACAGCCCGTCGTTTTCGTTATTGAGGCGGTTTCTGGTCTTGCTCAGTTCGGAAACCATACGGTCTTCATTTATTCTGCCATATTTCTCGCTGTACAAATCCGCCACCGTCATAGAATATGCCTCGTCATATGCAATGCAAAGTGCTATCTGCTGCTGACGAACGCTTTCTGTTACTTCATCAAGGCTGAATGCACCCTATACCGCATCAGGAAATCCGCTTTCTATTGTCAAAGCTTCAATTTCCTCATAGAAATTTCTGTATTTTCAACAGTAGGCAAGCGTTAGCATTAGTACAAGGCTGCAAATTATCGTAAGTATTTTCTTTATCAAAGTCTTTCCTCCACCTATAAACAATATCATTCCATCATATTTAATGATTATATCACCGTTTATTTCATTTGTCAAGACCACAAAAGCTATTTTATATAAGTAGTTTATTCACTTTTTCTGATTGTGCCTGCGACCTTTTCAATGCTTCTTACAGGTGCGTCCTGTGCATTACCCCACTCCATATCCTTATTGCGGTAATCGAATTTCAGCGTAAAGCGGTGGACTTCCTCCGATATGCGTTTTATCTGTGCAGTCTGTTTCTCATACAAAAATACCGCAAACTCCTTTAACTGCTTATCCGAAAGATTTTTTTCGGCTGCCTCCAGAATCTTTCTCATATGCACCAGACAAAAGCCCTTGGATTGCTCTACCCTGCTGCGAAATTCGGGCTCGGTACGCCACATATCAATAAAAACCTCGGTATAGCGTCCCATCGTATAATTGATTTTATCGCATATAATACAGCTGTCCTCACGTTTTTTCAGCATTTGGCAAAGCTCGTCCACAATCTCTTTTGAGCCGCTTTTCCTAAAAAGTCCGCACTTATCCTTCTTCAAATCATCAATTTTTTTCGTAAATTTTTCCAGTTCGGTTATATTTTCCGCAACAAGCGTTTCCATTACGAGTGCAAGACTGAGCTTATTCGGCTTTTCATTAAGCATTTCAAAATGCTTGCCGCAATACCCTTTTTGATTTGACTCCATACGGAAATCAGGCTCCATCATTGCCGCACCGAGTGCATAATCAACCGCCTCCTCCTCGCATTTTTTCTCAAGAAGGCACAGCGGACACTCGCAGTCCGTTTCATAAGCCTCATTTATCGGTATTGTGTAGATTTGTTCCTTCATTATGTAATATCCTTTCCTTACTTCGATAGCGTCCACACACAACGGTTTATGCACAGGCGGAAAAATAACAAGCCATTTTGTGCATAATATATTATATAATGTAATATTTTCTCTGTCAATTGCCAAATATATATAAAAATAGCTTTATTTACAAAAAATTCATTTGAAAATTCAGAAAGTTTGTGGTACAATGTTTATAATGGCGGAAAATAGAATGTTTCCGTACGAATTCCATAATAGGAGGAAATTAAAATGACATCAAACAAAGCTGTATTGACTTGGCTTGACGAAATGGCTGCAATGTGTACACCCGATAAAATCGTGTGGATTGACGGCAGCGAGGAGCAGCTCGAAGCACTCCGTGCCGAGGCTGTTTCGACAGGCGAAATAATCAAGCTTAATCAGGAAAAGCTCCCCGGCTGTTACTATCACAGAACAGCAGAAAACGACGTTGCCCGTGTTGAGGACAGAACCTTTATCTGTACACCGACCAAGGAGGAGGCAGGTCCGATTAACAACTGGATGGCTCCCGATGAAATGTACGCTAAAATGAAGGCTCTCTATGCAGGCTCAATGGCAGGCAGAACAATGTATGTAATCCCTTACTCAATGGGTCCTGTCGGCTCACCCTTCTCAAAGATTGGTATTGAGCTTACAGACAGCATCTATGTTGTTCTTAATATGGCTATTATGACAAGAATCGGTAAGGCTGTAATCGACCAGCTCGGCGACTGTGCTGATTTCGTTAAGTGCTTGCACGCTAAGAAGGACGTAAATCCCGACGACAGATACATCGTACAGTTCCCGCAGGATTCTACAATTTGGTCAATCAACTCCGCATACGGCGGTAACGTACTTCTCGGTAAGAAGTGCTTTGCTCTCCGTATCGCTTCATATCTCGGTATGAAGGAAGGCTGGATGGCTGAGCATATGCTCATTCTCGGTCTTGAAAATCCGCAGGGCGAGGTTA
>JAFULX010000238.1 GCA_017483065.1 Clostridia bacterium
CTATGTAAACAACAGGAATATGCCAGCTTATTACACGTCTGTACAAAAGATATATACCGCCGAGCAGAAGAATTGCGCCCGAAGTTTCACCTATCGACCCTGCTTTCATACCAAAAAACGCATCTGAAAGAGTCGGAAGGACACCCTCTGATGTACCCTTTAAGACCGCAAGCGGAGTTGCCTGAGAAACTGCATCTGCACCATAGCCTGCAAACGGCTCTGTGAAGGTTGTCATAGCACCTGCCCACGCAATCAGCATAAAGCATCTTGCCGCAAGTGCGGGGTTCATAAAGTTTTTGCCAAGACCGCCATAGAGCTGTTTTACTATCACAATTGCGAATACCGAGCCTATAACAACCATCCAAAGAGGGATTGTAACAGGAAGATTCAGACCGAGCAAAAGTCCCGTTACAACCGCCGATAAATCGCTTGTAGTTGACGTCTTTTTTAACAGCAGACGGTAAAAATATTCCGCACCTACCGCCGCAGCAATAGCTGTCAGTACTACAAGAGCGGCACGGTAACCGAAATAGTATATTCCCATCATTGTCGCAGGAATAAGTGCAATTATCACATCAAGCATTATTGTTTGTATCGAATCTGTCTGATAAATATGCGGTGATGATGATACAATAAGCTTTCTCTCCATCACTTACTCCTCCTTTTCTCAATTATTTTCTGCTTTGCAACACGGATATTGTGCAGGGGACTCTGTTTACCTGGGCAAAGATATGAACAAAGACCGCATTCTATACAGTCAAGAATGTTATATTCCTCTGCTTTTTCAAGGTCGCCCGATACCGAGAATTTATTCAGGTAGAGCGGCATCAGGTGCATAGGACAGCCTTCAACGCACTTTCCGCAGCGTATGCACGGCGTATCCTTGTCGAATGCGGACGGGTTATATGAAAGTGCAAGCAACGACGAGGTGGTTTTTACCACAGGTACTTCGTCGGAATACTGTGCAATTCCCATCATAGGGCCGCCCATTATAAGCTTATTTATTTCCTTAGCCGTACCACCTGCCGCATCAAGTAGATAGCGATATGTTACGCCTGTCGGAACTTCAAAATTTGACGGTTCCGAAATACAGTCGCCCGACACGGTCACTACTCTTTTTATAAGCGGCATACCAGTACGGAAGGTCTTTGAAAGCTGTGCGACGGTGTCAATGTTCATTACAACAACACCGACATCGGCAGGAAGTCCTCCCGACGGTACTTTTCTCTTTGTTATTGCATAAATCAGCTGTTTCTCCGCACCCTGAGGATATTTAGGCTTCAGGGGACAGACCTCAATACCACTGTTCTGTCCGATTTTTTCTTTTAATAGCTCTATTGCGTCCTTTTTATTTGTTTCAATTCCGATAGAGCATTTTGAAACACCGAGGATTTTCATTGCTATACCGATACCGTCCAGTATTGTATCAGGCTCTTCAAGCATTCTGCGATGGTCTGCTGTTATGTACGGCTCACACTCAGCACCGTTTATAATCAGAAGGTCAATATTTTTATCAGCAGGCGGCGACAGCTTGACGTGCGTCGGGAAACCCGCACCGCCCATTCCGACGATACCTGAATTTCGCACAACCGCCAAAAGCTCTTCCTTTGACATTTTCTCGGGATTATACGGCTTGATACCTTCAAAAGTAGTGTATTCAAAATCATTTTCAACAAAAACCGAGGTAACCTTTGCACCTGACGGGTGTATATGCTGTTTGATATCGGTCACAGTTCCCGAAACAGAGCTGTGTACAGGTGCACTCACATAAGCTTCAGAATCAGCAAGCACCTGTCCCACCTTAACCAAATCGCCCTTTTGTACCTTTGCCTCAAGCGGTGCTCCGATATGCTGCTGAAGCGGATAAATATGAATTTTATCACCTTCAAGCACCTTTACAGGCTTCGATGCTGTGCTTGACTTGTAATCAGGAATATGCATTCCGCCCCTGAATGTTAATGCCATTTTACCCCTTCCTTTCCTGCTGTTCTGTTTAATGCCATCAATTATTTTTACAGCTCAAGCTTCATACCGTCATATGCGGTCAGTACGTCAATTTTATTTAAAATAAGCTCTGTTTCCTCGTGAGAACCGTGAAGCGTCTTTGCCAAATGAGAGGCTATAAGCCTGCCGTTATCCTTAAGTATATTTCTCTCTTTGATTTCCTTTATCATAGTTCTCAGCATAGATATGGTGTTATGCTCAAAAAGACGCCAATCATCATTGTCGCCAACAGTACAGTCAAAAATCATAATATCAAACATATGCTTTTTCATTTCTTCCCACGAGGGTCTTAAAAACCATGCACCATCAAGTCCGTAAAAAATCGTTTTTCCGTCAGAAGTTTCTATGATATAATGATACGCACAGGAATCGCCATTGATAACAACATCGTGATTTGCTAAAATAGGCATAATGCTGTAATTGCCCATTCTCACACCCTCAAACGGTTTAAATATGTTATACTCAATATTTGAATGTTCTCCTATTTTGTTCATTATATTTCTGTCGCAGCCGACTCTTATCTTTTGTTGCTGAGCTAATTTCAAGACAGTGTCCTTACATATATGATCCCTGTGATTGTGCGTTATAATAATATCGGTGACATTATTATACAAGGAAGAATTATTAACACTTTCGGCAAAATCAAATATATGCTCACCACAGTCTATCATTAATTCACGATTGATTAACGCTGCCGAATTTCTCCTGAAAAATTCGCCCTTATCTTCAATCCTCCAGTCAGCAGCACCTGTTCCCAAAAACAAAAATTCAGACATTTTTATCATCTCCTCGTATAATAAATGTAGTAGTTTTTAGAGTTCCTCTCCAAGAACTATGGTA
>JAFULX010000239.1 GCA_017483065.1 Clostridia bacterium
CAGCGGTAAGGATTTGATTTTACATATAATCGGTATGATTGGTGTTGACGGTGCTCTTTATAAGTCGATGGAGTTCGGCGGCGAGGGTATGCACTCACTTACTATGGACGACCGCTTCACAATTGCGAATATGGCGATTGAGGCAGGCGCAAAGAACGGTATTTTCGAGGTGGACGACCTCACCCGTGAGTATATGAAGGCTCATTCAACCAAGACCTTTACCGAGTATAAGTCAGATGACGATGCGGTTTACTCACAGGTAATTGATATTGATTTGGCAGACGTTCCCTATACGGTTGCATTCCCGCATTTGCCCGAGAATGCACATACACCCGAGAACTGGGGCGAGGTTGAGATTGACCAGATTGTAATCGGCTCGTGTACAAACGGACGTATTTCCGATTTGAGAGCGGCGGCTAAGATTTTGAAGGGCAAAAAGGTGAAGAAGGGTATCCGTGCGATTGTATTCCCTGCAACACAGGCGATTTACAAGGAGGCAATCGAGGACGGTACTATTATGACCCTGATTGACGCAGGCTGTGTAATTTCCACACCCACCTGCGGGCCGTGTCTTGGCGGTCATATGGGTATTCTCGCCGCAGGCGAGAGATGTGTTTCCACCACAAACCGTAACTTTATCGGCAGAATGGGACACACAGAATCTGAGGTATATCTTGCAAGTCCTGCTGTTGCAGCGGCATCGGCAATACTTGGAAGGATAGCATATCCTGAGGAGATTATTTAAGGAGGTAATGGTAGATGAAAGCAAAAGGACCTGTAATAAAATACGGTGACAATATAGATACAGACGTTATTATCCCTGCAAGATACCTCAGCACAAGTGTACCCGAGGAGCTTGCAAAGCATTGTATGGAGGATATCGACACCACCTTTGCAGGAAGAGTAAACAAGGGTGATATTATGGTCGGCGGTGCGAATTTCGGCTGTGGCTCATCGAGAGAGCACGCTCCGATTGCGATTAAGGCGAGCGGAATTTCTTGTGTAATCGCAAAGGATTTTGCACGTATCTTCTTCCGTAATGCAATCAATATCGGACTTCCCATTCTTGAATGTCCCGAAGCAAGTGCCGATATCGACGAGGGCAACGAGGTCGAGATTGATTTCGACACAGGTGTAATCACCAATGTTACTAAGGGTAAAAGCTATCAGGCGGCGGCATTCCCTCCGTTTATGCAGGAGATTATTGCCGCAGGCGGTTTGATTTCTAAGATAAAGAAGGAAGGAAAATAAAATGTCAGAGTTTAAAATTGCACTCATTCCGGGCGACGGAATAGGACCTGAAATTGTAGCAGGTGCGGTTACCGTGCTTGATGCCGTTTCGGCAAAGTTCGGAGTAAAATTTAACTATGAAGAGGTATATATGGGCGGCTGTGCTATTGATAAGTACGGCGAGCCGCTTCCGCAGGAAACGGTGGATAAGTGCCTTGCCTCGGACAGCGTGCTTTTGGGTGCTGTCGGCGGACCTAAATGGGATAATGTTCCTGCAAAGCTTCGTCCCGAAACAGGACTTCTGGGCATCAGAAAGGCACTCGGACTTTATTCAAATCTGCGTCCGTCAATTTTAAAACCGCAGCTTGCAGCAGCGTCTCCGCTGAAGAGCGAAAAGCTTGAGGGCGGCTTGGATATTATGGTTGTCCGTGAGCTTACGGGCGGTATCTATTTCGGCAAAAAGACAAAGTCGGAGGACGGCACTTGGGCGTCCGATGAGGAAAAATACAGTGTGGAAGAGGTACGCCGTATAGGTAAAATCGCATTTGAAACCGCAATGCTCCGCAAAAAGCGTGTCGTATCGGTTGATAAGGCGAATGTACTTGAGTCTTCAAGACTCTGGCGTGCGACTATGATTGAGCTTGCAAAGGAATATCCCGAGGTTGAGCTTACTCATATGTATGTTGACAATGCCGCCATGCAGCTTGCGATAAATCCTGCACAGTTCGACGTGATTGTGACCTCGAATATATTCGGTGATATACTCTCCGACCTTTCGAGTGCGATTGCAGGCTCAATCGGTATGCTTCCGTCAGCGTCACTTGGCAAGAGCAAGCTCGGAATGTACGAGCCTATCCACGGTTCTGCACCCGATATCGCAGGTATGGATATCGCAAATCCGATTGCGACTATCGTTTCGGCTGCTATGATGCTTCGTATGAGCTTCGGTCTTATCGAGGAGGCTGACGCAATCGAGGCGGCTGTCGATAAAGTTCTTTCCGAAAACTACCGCACTGCAGATATTATGTCGGACGGTATGACAAAAGTCGGAACAAAGGAAATGGCAAAATTAATTGCTGAAAGATTATAATAAGTATATAAAGAGGTGTTGCTTACGCAACACCTCTTTTAGCTGTAAATCAAATCAATGTTAATAACGGCCTTGTAACGGCTGTCTGCATCAGATAAAATTTCTGCAATATCCGCCGCAACGGGCTTGCCGCTGTTTATAAGGTCGGCAGGGGTTTCAAGGTCGAAAATCAGGTTAATTCTGTTTTCGCCGTCGGTCATACGGAAATCGTGCAACTTCAGCCGTTGGTCATAGCCCTTGATAAGCTCTGCAACCTGTGCTTTTATAGCAGTTGTTCTCTCACAATCCACCGCAACGGGGTCCATATGAATGACCATATGAATGCCCGTTTCTCTGCTGATTTTGTGCTCTAATTCATCAATTATCTCGTGTATGCGCACGATATCGTAATTGTCGGGTACCTCTGCGTGTACCGATGCAAACGCACGTCCCGGACCGTAATCGTGTACCACCAAATCGTGTACCCCTGCGATACCTTCGCCGCTAAGCACCATTTTGTTGATTTTCTCTACCGTTTCGGGAGCTGGCGGCTTGCCGAGCAAAAGCCCTATTGTATCTGTTGCAACACCGACACCTGTGCGGATAATAAGAACGGACACAAGTGCACCGACAATACCGTCAATAACGGGAAAATCAAGGAAAATTCCGATTGCAGAGGTCACAATCACCGCAAGAGTTGCAAAAATGTCGCTTAAACTGTCCTTTGCGGTCGCAAGCAGTACCGACGAGTTGATTTTTCTGCCCATATACGTGTTTGAGCGGAACATCCACAGCTTGACAAGCACCGACAGGGCAAGAATTATCAGCATAATCGGGGTAAGAGTTGTATGCACGGGGTCTGCGATTTTGCCCACCGAGCTTTTAAGAAGCTCCAGACCGAGAAATATCGTAATAAAGGACACTATCAGCGAGGCGACATATTCCGACCTTCCGTGACCGAAGGGGTGTTCGCTGTCGGGGCGGCGGTTACTCAGCTTTGCACCGAAAAGTGCCACGAGCGACGAGCCGCAATCGGACAGGTTATTGAATGAATCGGAGATTATTGCAATACTGCCCGAAATCGCACCAATTATCAGCTTTAACGCAAACAGGGCAAGGTTACATACAATGCCGATTACACCGCCGAGAACACCGTAATGCTCTCTTACTTTGGGCGAGGCGGTATTTTCCGAGTCGGGTACGAAACGTCGAACAATAAATTTAATCACATAAATCACACCTTCATATCAGGATAGGGGAGAATTATACTGCCGCCAAGCTCAAAAAGGTAATCACGGGATTTTATGATTGCGGCAAGATCGAAGGAGTCCTTGGGGTTAGTCTTTGTCAGCATAGCAATACAGCCTTCTGTGCCGAAATGGTGGCAGTCCGAGCCGCACGTTACAAGCATATCCTTATCGCTTGCAAGCTTTGCCGCAAAGGGAGTACGCTGATTATGGTGTGGATGCATATTGAAAACCTCATAGCCGTCAACCGAGAGCGTCTGTGCAATGCCGTTCCTGAACGGATGTGCCTGCAAAATCACACGCCTGTCGTTTTTAAATTTGCTGTAAAATTCATCAATATTCAAACCGCTGAGGTCAAATAGCTCCTCCAAATCATTTTCGTCAATGCCGTAAATGAGATAATCGTTGCAATTCTCCGCAAGACGGTACTCTGCACCGAAAATCACGTTTATACCAAGCTTCTCGCCGTGCTTTTTGGCGGTATAGTAGTCACTCATATAATATTCGATATACTTGTCTTTTGTTAAATTTGTACTGCTCGGAATGAAATGATTTGTTATGCAAAGAGTATCATATCCGCAATCCGCATAAAGCTCTACAAGCCTTTTCGCTGGAATATCCGAACAGCTGCTTGCGGGATTTGTATGAGCGTGAAGCTCTGTCCTGAATTTGTAATCGCCAATCATTTTTCCGCCTCCGTCTGTGCTTTTCTGTATGAGCCGAGAAATTTATAAAATTCGGTATGTGAGCGGATTTTGTTGAGTGCAAAAAATATGGTCGCATCATCAATATTGCCGTCAATGTCGATGAAGAAAATATACTTGCCGAGTTCTTTTTTGACGGGACGTGACTCAATTTTTATCATATTTATCTTCTGGTCGGCAAACATTTCAAGTGCTGTCCAAAGACTTCCGGGACGGTTGTCGAGAGTGAATGCCACCGAGGTTTTGTCCGAGTTGGTAACAACCTGCGTGGGAGAACGTTCAATTACGACAAAGCGTGTCGAGTTACTGTGGTCGTCCTCACAGTCTGCAAGCAGAATTTCCAAGCCGTACATATCCGCAAGAGATTTCGGACCAAGCACCGCAAAAGGCTCGTCGCTTTCGGATACAATTTTTGCAGCGGCGGCTGTCGATTCGGTGTACTCTGTCGGTATGCCCGAAAGACGGCTTTCGAGCATATGTGCACACTGTGCAATCGGCTGCGGATGCGACAGTACTTTGGTAATATCCTCGATTTTTGTACCTTCTTTAACCATAAGATTTTCACTCACCTTGAGAATATACTCATCGGTGATATATAAATTCACGTCAAAAGCGAGGGTATCGAGCGTCATATTAACGCTGCCCTCGATTGAATTTTCAATCGGAACGATTGCCTTTTCCACCTCGCCCCGCTCGGTTGCAAGAATGAGCGAGTATATTGAGCCGTAAGCTTTAAGAGGTGTGTTTTCGCCGAAATGTTCAAGCGCCGCAAGCTGCGAAAATGTTCCTTGCGGGCCTAAATAGCCTATCACAGCACCCTGCCGACTGCGTCGGCTATCGGTTTCATTTCACGGATAAGCTCATCAAACATATCAGGGGTCAACGACTGCTCGCCGTCCGACATTGCCTTTTCGGGACAGTTATGCACTTCAATCATAACTCCGTCCGCACCTGCCGCAACAGCACCCTTTGCGATTGAGCCGACATATTTTGCTATGCCTGCTGCGTGCGACGGGTCTGCTATTATAGGAAGATGTGACAGCTCCTTTGTCACAGGAATTGCGGAAATATCGAAGGTGTTTCTCGTAGACGGCTCGAAGGTGCGTATGCCCCTCTCGCACAAAATTACGTTTTCGTTACCCTCCGACATAATGTACTCTGCTGCCATCAGCCATTCCTCAATAGTAGAGGACAGACCTCTTTTTAGTAAAATCGGCTTTTTATGCTTTCCAACCTCACGTAAAAGCTTGAAATTCTGCATATTTCTTGCACCAATCTGGAGCATATCGGCATAAGAGGCAACCATATCCACCTCACGGGTATCAAGCACCTCGGTACAGATGGGAAGTCCGACCTCATCACCTGCCGAACGCATAATCTTCAAGCCCTCCTCCTCAAGACCTGCGAAGGAATAGGGTGACGAGCGAGGCTTATACGCACCGCCCCGAAGTATGGTAGCACCCGAGGCTTTTACACGCTTTGCAATCTCGGTAAACTGCTCGTTGCTTTCGATTGCACACGGACCTGCAATAACGGTGAGCTTGTTTCCGCCTATTTCGGTGTTGCCGACCGTAATCACGCTCTGCGTTTTCTGCAGTTCTCTGCCTGCAAGCTTATAAGGCTTCATAATGGGAACGATGTTCTCGACACCCTTCATCATAAGAAGCTGATTCATACTCAATCTGCGTTTGTCGCCGACGGCACCGATTACAGTTTTTGTTTCACCATATATCGGATGCGTCTTAAAGCCAAAATCGGCAAGACGGCTTTCAATCGCTTCAATATCCGCCTTTGTCGCCTGACTGTTCATAATGATAATCATATCCGAAAATCCTCCTCTGACATTCGGTTAAACCAATTCTATTATAGTTTACCACTAAACTTGCGAATAATCAAATCATTTTTTATAAAAATTGTCAAAGTTATCAATATTTGGACAAATTCGTGTGTTTGTCGGCAAGATGTGCAAAAGGCTTCATATAATATGCACGAAGTGAATTTGCAACCGTTATAACGCATACGCCGACATCTGCAAAGATTGCGGGCAGCATACCGCCTATGCCAAATGCGGAAATTATCATAATCCCAAATTTGATGCCGAGGGCGAGGACGATATTCTGCCTGACAATTCTCATTGCGGCGGACGCAAGCTTGATTATGCCTGCCGCTCTTGACGGCTCATCGCCCATAATGACCATATCCGCACTTTCAATTGCAGCGTCCGAGCCTGCTCCGCCCATTGCCGCACCGACCGCCGCACTTGCGATTGAGGGCGAGTCATTTATACCGTCGCCGACAAAAAGTACAGCACCGTTTTCCGAAAGACGTTTTATATGCTCTGCCTTTTCAATGGGTAAAAGCTCAGAAAAATACTCCGAAATGCCTACTGCATCAGCAACCGCCGACACGGAATTTTCGCTGTCACCGCTCAATAATACGGAGTTTATTCCCATTTTGGAAAGATTTGATACTGCACGCTTTGAGTCGGACTTAATTCTGTCACCAAACCCGATATATCCCATATATGCAGAGTTCTTTGCCACAAAAACGGCATTACCGAACGATAGGTCGGGAACGTCAATATTATTCTCCAACAGAAGCCGCTTACTGCCTATAAGTACGACATCAGAGACGATTTCGGCACGGATACCTCTTGCGGGAATTTCGGTAACAGAGGTAATTCTGCTGCGGTCAATGGGATTTGCGTAAGCATTTTTGATGGCTGCGGCAAGGGGGTGTGTGGAATCACATTCTGCGTATGCCGCAAGCTCCAGAAGCTCTGCCTTTGAGCCGTTTACCCGAATTTCGGTAAGGGTAGGAACTCCTTCTGTGAGCGTACCCGTTTTGTCAAATGCCGCTGTTTTGATTTTTGAGAGATTTTCGATTGTAACGCTGTTTTTTACTAAAACACCGTTTTTTGATGCACAGCCCATTGCTGCAAAGAAGGTCAGCGGAATGGAAACAACAAGTGCACAGGGACAGGATATTACAAGAAAGCTTAAAGCACGGAATACCCATACCGAGAAAGCACCAAACCCCAAAAGCGGCGGAATAACGGCAACCAACGCCGCAAGCAATACCACAATCGGTGTGTACACCTTTGCAAATGAGGTAATAAAACGCTCCGCACCCGATTTTTTGCTGTGCTCTGTTTGTGCGAGTGTAAGTATCCGTGACAGGGTAGAGTCGGAAAACTCCTTTTTCGCCCTGATTTCAAGACTGCCGTCGGTACTTATCATACCTGCAAGCACGCTGTCGCCCACGCTTGCTGAACGTGGGAGCGGCTCACCTGTCAGAGAGGAGGTATCGAGCATTGCACTGCCCTTTGTGATAGTGCCGTCAACGGCAATGCGTTCGCCTGCACCGACAAGCACGGTCTGACCGATTCTTACAGCCTCGCAGGGAATTTTCTGCTCTCCCTCGGACGTGAGAATCCTTGCTGTGTCGGGACGTACATCGAGCAGTGCTGAAATTGATGATTTGGTTTTTTCGACAGCATTATCGGTCAGATACTCGCCGACCTGATAGAAAAACATAACCGCCGCCGCTTCAAAATGCTCGCCCAGTATAAATGCACCGACAGCCGCCGCTGTCATCAGAAAATTCTCGTCAAGCGGTCGGAGCTTTATAATATTTTTTGCAGCTGCAATAAGTACGTCGTAGCCTAAAACGAGGTAGGAAAGTGCAAAAAGATACAGCTCCGCTTTTGGCAGCAAAAAGCCGCTTATGGCAAAAAAGAGTCCGATTACAAGCCTTACCGACAGCGGAATTTTTCGTTTATCGTTATGCTCGTGCGAGTGACAGCCGCAGGAGTGCGATTGACAGGCACAGCTATGTTCGTGTTCATGCGTATGTGTATGTGACATAAGTAATACCCTCCATATACTGAATATATGAACAACTGTTCATATATTCAGTATAGCAAAGTATATATATTATGTCAAGAGAAATTTAAAAAATATGAACAAAAAATAAAATTTTTCATTAAATTGTTGCAAACAAGAGCAATATATAGTACAATATAGCGTGAAATAGTGTATGTCGCAGGATATACGCATTTAAGAGGAAGGAAATTTTTTATGCGAGTAATTGCAGCTACAAAAAATAAAGGTAAAATCAGAGAGATTGCCGATATTCTGGGTGAGCTTGGAATTGAGGTTATTTCGCAGGCTGATGCGGGTATTGACGTTGAGATACTCGAAACGGGTACCAGCTTTATTGAAAATGCGAGGATTAAGGCTCGGGCGGTGGCTCTTTTGTGCGATGATGCCGTTTTAGCCGATGATTCGGGACTTTGTGTTGACGCACTCGGCGGTGCACCTGGGATTTATTCGGCAAGATATGCGGGTGAGGACGCAACCGATACCGACAAAATCAATAAGCTTTTATCCGAGCTTGACGGCGAAACAAACCGTGAGGCACACTTTGAAACGGCGGTGGTATTTTTGTATCCTGACGGCCGTGAGCTTACCGCAAGCGGTGAAGTGCCTGGCAGAATTACGCTTTCGCCGCAGGGTGAGGGCGGCTTCGGATACGACCCCGTATTCTATTCTACCGAGCTTGGAAAGACCTTTGGTGAGGCAACCGAGGAGGAAAAAAACAAAATAAGCCACCGTGCAAAGGCACTCGGGGCATTGTTTGAGTTATTGAAGGCGTAAGCCGAACAGAAGAAAGGAACGAAAGAAATGGACATATTTTCGGAGTACATTGTAAGCAAGAGAAAGACAGGGACAGACTATGCGATTATTTTTGGAATAATTGTGGCGGCAAGTCTGCTGACTGTTATACTGATGCTTCTGACAACAGCGTTTATACAGTATGCGGGAGGTATCGGACTTCTGCTTATCGTAGGCTGCTGGTGGGGTGCGTTGAAGCTTATCAAGGCGAGAAATATCGAATATGAATACATTTTGACAAACCACGAGCTTGATATCGACAAGATAATTGCAAGAAACGGCAGAAAGCGTCTTTGCACAATCAATTTCAGACAGATTGAGCAGTGTGCGAGCGTGACCGACCCGAATTTTGCCCACATTTTCAATAATACCGAGGGTAAGACAGTGAAAAATTACGCAGGCGATATGGAAAGCGGCTTGGTTTATTTTGTCGACTACTCCAAGGAGTCCGAGCGAATCAGAGTTATCTTCCAGCCTAATGAGAAAATCCTCGATGGTATCAAAAAGGCAAACCCAAGGCTTGTAGCCGTAAAGGATGGAGATATTTAAAATATGGTAATTGGAGTAGGCTGCGATATAGTCGAGATTGAGCGTATTGAAAAGGCAATGAAAAAGGACGGCTTTTTAAAGCGTGTCTTTACCGAGCGTGAGATAGAATATCTCGCCTTGCGGAATATGAAAGCCGAGTCGGCAGCGGCAGGCTTTGCCGCAAAGGAGGCGGTTTCTAAGGCACTCGGTACGGGAATCAGCGGTTTTTCTATGCGTGATATCGAAATTCTCCACGAGGAAAACGGCAGACCGTATGTACGGCTTACGGGCGGAGCAAAAGAACTGCTCTCAAAAACGGGCGGTACGCTCAGTGTGAGTATGTCGCATTCAAGAGAATATGCGATTGCCTATGCGGTATTGGATACATAATTTTATGAGGTGATTTTATGGAACGCAAGAAATTCAATATGGGGGCGGAGCGTGTCTGCACCGCATCACAGATGCGTTCACTTGACCAAACGGCGATAACCTCGGCAGGTATCAGCGGCATTGTTCTTATGGAAAATGCCGCACTTTCGTGTGTGAATGTGATTGCCGAGCATTTTGATATAAAGAATACAAGCTTTGCGGTATTTTGCGGCAAGGGCAATAACGGAGGTGACGGCTTTGCGATAGCACGTCATCTTTTTAACAAGGGAGCGGAGGTCTATGTATATTTGACCTCGGGCAGTGAGTTTGAGGGCGATGCACTTACCACCTACCGTATAATCCGTTCTCTTGGTGTGACGGTGCTTGAGGTGGACGGCGAGGCATATCTCAAAAGCTTTGTGAAAAGTGCAGACTGTGTAGTAGACGCAATTTTAGGTACAGGTATATCGGGTGCCCCGAGAGGTATGGCACGTGAGGCGATTTCTGCGATAAACAAATATGCAAAATTCGTCCTTTCGGTAGATATACCCTCGGGTGTGAACTCGGACAGCGGCGAGGTTTTGGGCGAGGCGGTCAAGGCTGATGTTACCGTTACCTTTGCGGCATATAAGAGAGGTATGTTCCTCTATTCGGGTGCAGATTATGTCGGGAAAATTGTGCTTGCCGATATTTCTATACCGCCGCTTGTTATGGAAATGAAGGGCGGAAACTGCTTTGTGCCTGATATCGAGGGTGTGAAACGTGTTTTCCCGAAAAGATTTGATAATTCCCACAAGGGTGATTACGGCAAGCTGATGATTGTCGGCGGCTCAATAGGTATGGCAGGTGCGGTGGCAATGTCTGCCAAGGGTGCACTCGGCTGCGGTGTCGGTCTTATAACGGCGGCTGTGCCTGCGTCGGTAAATAATATAATACAGCAGAAAATTGACGAGGTTATGACGCTGCCCTTGCCCGAGGAGGGCGGCAGAATTGCACGCAACAGTGCAGAAAGGCTTGCACGCCGAGCGAATGTGTGCGATGCGGTGCTTTTAGGTCCTGGAATGGGCAGAAGTGAGAGCGTTATTGAATTTGTCCGTGAATTTCTGCCGAGGCTTACCGTGCCGACGGTGATTGATGCGGACGGTATCTATGCTGTTTCCAAATGTGAGGACTTGCTCTCAAAATGCAGTGCAGAGCTTGTTTTGACACCTCATTCGCAGGAGCTTGGCTACTTAATCGGAGCAACAGCGAGCGAGGTTGAGGCTGACCGTTTTTCGGTGGCAGAAGGCTTTGCTGTGAAAAACGGAGTGACACTTATTTTGAAGGGTCATCATAGTATAATAACGGCACCCGATGGTAATATGACCGTAAATACAACAGGTAATTCGGGTATGGCAACAGCAGGCAGCGGAGATGTGCTTGCAGGTATGACGGCGGCACTTATGGCAAGAGGTGTAGAGCCGTACGACGCTGCGGCAGCGGCGGCATACCTCCACGGTGCGGCAGGCGATTATGCCGCCAGAGAACGTGGCAGGGACGCAATGTGTGCAGGCGATATTATCGCAGCGATACCCCATATATTACCGCTGGAAAAATGACTGTACATATGATACAATACAAATTGTATCACTGCACTTGTTGCAGTGATACGGTCAGAGAGGAATTGACTTTACATTGAACAGAACTTGGGTGGAAATAGATTTGGACGCACTTGCGTTTAATATGCGTTCTGTCAGAGAACGAACAGAAAAGAACGCATTGGTGACAGCGGTTGTCAAGGCAGACGCCTACGGTCACGGTGCGGTTGAGGTTTCGAGGGTTTTGCTCGAAAACGGTGCTGACAGACTTGCGGTTGCGTGCATTTCCGAGGCAAAGCAGCTTCGCAGAAACGGATTTGACGTTCCAATACTCATACTCGGTGCGTCGGAGGCTTGTGATGCCGAGGAACTTGTGGAAAACGATGTTACGGCAGCGGTTTTCTCTTACTCCTTTGCGAAAGCATTATCCGATGCCGCCGCAAAATGCGGAAAAACCGCAAAGGTTCATATCAAGCTTGACACGGGTATGAGCAGAATCGGTATGGTTGCAGGCGAGAACGAAGAGGCGGCAATTGCCGAAATTAAACGAATTGCAGAGCTTCCAAATCTTGAAATCGAGGGTATATTCTCGCATTTTTCCACCTCAGACGAGAGTAATGGTGACTATACAAAAAGACAGTTTGACATATTCATAAAATTCTGTGACCGTCTGAAAGAGAGCGGAGTGGATATTCCGCTCCGACATATTGCCAATTCCGCAGCGATAATGATGTACCCCGAATCGCATCTTGATATGGTGCGTGCAGGGATTGTGCTGTACGGACTTTATCCGTCGGACGAGGTGGACAAAAGGCGGCTGCCGCTTGTGCCTGTGATGCGAATGAAATCGCATATTTCTATGGTTAAGGAAAAGGAGGCGGGCTGGGGCGTCAGCTACGGAAAAGAGTACATAACCGAGGGCAGGACGAAAATTGCGACCGTGCCTGTCGGTTATGCGGACGGATACACACGAGCCGTTGCGAAAAAGGGTAAAATTCTTTTAAAAGATAACACCCTTGCAAAAATAATAGGCAGAATTTGTATGGACCAATGTATGATTGATGTAACAAATGTCAATAATATCAATGCAGGTGATGAAGTAACCCTGTTCGGAGCGGACAAAATCACGGCAGACGATATTGCGGCGTGGACGGATACTATCAATTACGAGGTAGTCTGTCTGGTTTCAAAGCGTGTCCCGAGGATTTATA
>JAFULX010000240.1 GCA_017483065.1 Clostridia bacterium
AAGCCGATAAAGCAGCCGCTTAGCCGCTGGGACGAACTTTCAATCACGGAAAAGAACGCTCTTGCAAAGGTTATGATTGATAAGATTATGATTACGGACGAAACGGGAATTGATATTCATTTTAATTTTTAAAGTCAAAGCAGTTTTTCTGCTTGTATTTTTTGAGAAATTTATTCATATCTTGTTGAAATGGGCAATCCTTTGATTAAGCGTGAAATGGAGCTTCAGACACAGATTAAGGATCTTAAATCTGAAAAAGCAAGATTCAATGAAAATCTTTATGAGCTTCAGGACAATATTCGTGTAAAGTATCCTGCCGAAATAAAGAATAACGACCTTGTAATAAAACATTATACAGCAGACTTAAAAACAGCTGAATCGGCACAAAAGGTTGTTGATGATGAGGGAAAGGAAGCCTATCCTCTTAAAATCGGTGAAAAGGTGTATAATACACGAAAGGAAGCAGGAACAGCGTTAAAGGAAGCTCTTGTGAAAAACATAGGCAATATTATGAGCGGCGGAGAAGTGGCACTTGGTGAGTATCGTGGATTAAAGCTCTCAGTTATGTATAATGACTTCAAAAAAGTTCCGCAGGCTTGTCTGAAAGGAGAGAAACACCATTATTGCGACCTTAATATTGATACTGATACAGGTAATATGATACGTCTGGATAATGTGATAGGCAATATTCAGAAAGCTATTGATGACCTTTCAGCTAAAAATGATATTAAGAAGCGTGACCTTGAGCAGATGAAAATTGACGTAGAAAAGCCTTTTGAAAAGGAACAGGTATTGCGTGATCTGGAATCGGAGCTTGAAGATGTACATATTAAGTTGACACAGTTTGAGCTTACTGACGATACAGCACAAAAGGATATGTTTGAGCGTCTGGCAGACAGTTTCTCCGAAGTTATGACAGGGGAGAAGTCGTATGTAAAGTATGAAACAGACAGCACAGCATTTATGCCGCTTCACGTTGAAATTAACGGTGATGTTCTTACATTATCTCAGACAACGGTACAGAATGGAGATCTGATGTACGATCCGAGAATTGATTTCAAGGTTGATTATGAGAATAAAAAGGTTATCCCACTAAATTATGAAAATAGCTTTACAGGCATTTATGAGGAATATGATATTTCTGATGGAAAGCCTGAAACTATGAAGCAGATCAATGATGTTCTTGCTTTTACCGATGACTGGATGGACAGGATTGATGAGCAGGGATATTCGGTATCAAAAGAAGTGGTAAATATAGAGCAAAACCGAGATAATACTTCAAGATAGTAATTTTGAGGTTACGTTGATATAATCATATCTCTTATTTTTAAGCTGTTACGGTAAAAAACTGTAACAGCTTCTTTTTTGTTGTCCGTATTTTTACACACTTTGTATGTTATACTGGTACTAAGTGCATTTTTTAGTCATATATATAAATATTACAAGAACAAATGTTCGTTGTTGTGCATTTTTTATCTTGATTATTTTTGTCTATATTGATATAATAATAACAATGCTAAATGTGAGGAGAGGTGAGCAGCATTGTCAGAACGTTCATATATAGCTATTGACTTAAAATCATTCTATGCAAGTGTTGAATGTGTTGAAAGAAAACTTGATCCGCTAAATACCAATCTTGTTGTAGCTGATGAAAGCAGAACGGAAAAAACTATCTGCCTTGCTGTTACTCCGTCACTCAAATCCTATGGCATATCAGGCAGAGCAAGGCTGTTTGAGGTAATACAAGGGGTTAATACTGTTAATAACCAAAGAAGATATAACTATCGAAGTCAAATAAGAAATTACAAAGCAGAGCTGCAGGGAAGTTCATATATTGACAGTGAACTGAAATCCAAACCCGAATTATCGCTTGAATATATTATCGCACCGCCACGAATGGCATTATATATGGAATACAGTACAAGGATATATAATATATATCTGAAATATATTGCCCCGGAAGATATACACGTTTATTCCATTGATGAGGTATTTATTGATGTTACAGATTATTTGCAGACGTATAAAATGACACCTCACGAGCTTGCAATGAAGATGATACAAGATGTTCTGCACGAAACAGGTATTACCGCAACAGCAGGAATTGGTACAAATCTTTATCTATGTAAGGTAGCAATGGATATTGTTGCGAAACATATTCCTGCCGATAAAGACGGTGTGCGTATTGCAGAACTTGACGAAATATCATACAGAAAACTGCTATGGTCCCATACTCCGCTGACGGATTTCTGGAGAATAGGACAAGGAACAGCAAAGAAACTTGAAAGTATATATATTCGTACTATGGGAGAGCTGGCAGAATACTCTCTGAGAAATGAAGATAAGCTATTTAAGATGTTCGGTGTTAATGCAGAACTGATAATAGATCACGCTTGGGGATATGAACCGTGTACAATGAAGGAAATCAAGGAATACCGACCATCAACCAACAGCCTTTCGCAAGGACAGGTGCTTCATTGTCCCTATGATTATGAGAAAGCAAAGATAATTGTAAAAGAAATGGCTGATAGTCTATCTTTTGACCTTGTAGAGAAAGGACTTGTAACAAATCAGATAGTTCTTACTATCGGATTTGACAGAGAATCCCTTGAGAGATATGATATACGTTCAACTTACACAGGCGAAGTTGTATCGGATCATTACGGAAGATCTGTGCCGAAACACGCACACGGAACTGCAAATCTTACAAAGTATTCTTCATCTTCAAGAGCAATAACAAAAGCTGTATTGACTATTATGGAACGTGTTGTAGATAAGAATTTGCTCATACGCAGAATAAATATAACAGCAAACCGAGTTATTCGTGAATGTGATGCAGTATATGAGAATGTATGTGAACAGCTGGACCTCTTTTCTGATGTTTCGGAGCAGGAGAAACAGCACGAACAGGAAGAACGTAGTGAAAAGCGTGAAAGGAATATGCAGCAAGCTATTCTGAAAATGAAAAAGAAATACGGAAAAAATGCAGTTATGCGAGGTATGAATTATCAGGAAGGAGCTACTGCTATTGAAAGAAACGGACAAGTTGGAGGTCATAAAGCGTAACGATTCAATGTGTCACGTTTTATTATAATAAGGAGTTGAAACAGTGCAATATGATAAAATAATTTCTCTTCCGCATCCTGATCTTAAAAACCATTATCCGATGTCTTTGCACAATAGGGCAGCTCAGTTTGCCCCATTTGCTGCTCTTACAGGATATGATGATGCCTGCAAGGAAGTAACAAGGCTTACGGACAGTCGTATTGAGCTTGATGATGACAGAGTAGCCGAGCTTGATGTTAAAACACAGATCCTTATTGACCACACAGGAGAGCGGCCTGAAATAGAGATAGAGTATTTTGTTCCCGATAAGCGTAAGAGTGGGGGAGCATACTATAAGATAAAAGGGTTCTTTCGTTGGTATGATAGCGGCAATGCAAGTATCGTTCTTTCAGATGGGATGAGTATTGCCATATCAGATATATATCGAATTGACGGAGATATTTTTGGTATATACTTGTGATAAAAACGACAAATATTGACTTTTTCCTCTTTTGATAGTATAATGAAAATATACTATCAAAGGGGGGATTTTTTATGTTTGAGAATAATGAAAACAAATATGCAGATATAATAAATCTTCCTCGTCCTGCATCAAAACGCAAACCAATGTCTATGCACGATAGGGCAGCACAATTTTCTCCGTTTTCAGCACTAACCGGGTTAGATGAAGAACTTGCAGAAACAGCAAGAATAACCGATAGTAAATTTGAAATAACAGAGGACAGAGCCGCTGAACTTGATAAAAAAATACAGTTATTGATTGACCATAACGGAGATCCGCCTGAAATAACAGTCGAGTATTTTGTACCTGATGAAAATAAGGAAGGGGGAGCATATGTTACTGTCAGAGGGAACTTTAAGCGTGTTGATGAATTGACACATAATATATCTCTTTGTGATGGTACAGTTATCCCTGCCGATGGATTGTATAGTATTAACGGAACTATATTTGAAAACATATTATAATAAATATTAGAATGGGAGTCGCAGTAGTACGGCTCCTTTTTGTTTGACTTTTTTAGGTAAGATATTTTGACAATATAAGTCAAAATTGTAATTGTTATGGTTGCTTTTTTAAACAAAATTTTTCAAAAATCTCCATTATTACGCTACTGCGTACACGTTGAAGCGTTTGAAATTATATAATAGATATAAGATGATTCAACAGGCGGTGAAAAAAGTGGTCAGCGTAAAAGATGCTTGCGTTAAGCGAATTAAAGCTTTATGCGAGGAGAAAAATATAAGACCTAATGAACTTGCAAATAGATCGGGGCTTACCCCGTCAACTGTATATAGTATTTTTGATGAAAAACGCAAGGATATAAACATATCAACCATAAAAATATTGTGCGATGGATTTGATATGGAACTTGGTGAATTTTTTTCATCAGAAGAATTTGAAAATCTGGATCAGGAAATCAAATAATGTCAGCAATGAGAATGTGCGGTCATTAAAAAAAGATATAGAATAGTGGTGATAACTGTGTATTCATTTTGAGTACACAGTTTTTTTACTTTATTTTTCCCCTTAAACGTTTCAATCCCTGATTTCAGGGATTGAACGACTTGCTATTGTTGTTTAAAAGGTTATATAATATTATATGAAAGGACAAAATATATGGGTAGCAAAGTACGGTTACTTATGGTTTTAAAGTATTTACTTAATTTTTCATCGGAGATAAATCCTGTTAGTCAAACAGATATACTCAATTATTTAAAAGAGAATGGGATAAACACCGGAAAGAATACAATAACCGATATTATGAAAACAATAACAAAATCAGGATTTGATCTGATAACCGTAAGAAAAGGAAAATATAATCATTATTACATTTTATCCGAATACTTTGATATGACTGAAGCAAGGCTTTTGGCTGATGCAATAATATCTGCTTCTTTTATAACGAAGAATAAAACTGATGCATTGTTATCAAAGGTTTTTAGACTTACCGACAAGGAAATGGAGGTACATTACTTGACTGATATTATAAGGGAAAACAAGCAGAAGTATTCAAATTGCAGTACATATTATACTATTGATGTTATTCAGAAAGCATTGTTACAGCATAAACAAATCAGATTCCAATACTTCGTTCTTGATGAAAATAAACATAGGGTTTATAAGCATAATGGTAAAATCTATGAGTTATGTCCGATTACACTGATGAACGCAATGAATAAATACTATTTAATCGCCTATGATCCCAAAATCGGTGACGGAAAAGAAAGGACTTTTCGTATTGATCGAATGGATAATGCTTCAGTAAGTGATAAAGAAGTATGTACAATACCTTTTGATATTGAGGAATGTGTAGGTAGGTATCAATCATCTATATTTGGAATGTATAGTGGCAGAAAAATAATAGCGGAATTTGAGTTCGATTTTAAAGCTATGAGTATGATATATGACCAATACGGTGAAGATATTGAGATTGAAAAAATAGAAGATAACAGATTTTTTGTAAGGCTTCCGATAGAAGATAGTCCTACTTTCTGGGGATGGTTGTTTGTTATCGGAAAGCATATCAAAATAATTTCTCCGAATTTTCTCATAAAAGAGTATGTAAGCAGACTAAGTGAGATTAAGCGGTATATAGAAGAAAATTGATATATCAATATTGCAAGTGTTTTTTTGATAGATGAGGGTATTGCTTGATGTACATAAATTGAAAAAATACGGTTAGATACGATGCTGAAAGGTAATAAAATTTCTGAACATTTTGTTAAATCCATTGTGTTTTTTACCAAAATTTCAAAGAAAAATTTTACACCCGTTAGCACCCCTGCTAATGCTAAAACCCAGTAAAAATGGGGGTTGTAAAAAAATGGGTGTCAGCAAACCACGTAAATACGTCATCGGGCATTAGCACCCCTGCTAATGGACAAATCAAAAATTATTTGATATTATATTGAACGAACAGCACTTAATAAAACAGGAAAGGAGGATATGATGTGAAAAAGAACAAGATAAGCAAGCGGAAGATAAAATACTGCATTCGTTCTGAGGATATGAAAGTTGATTGTATAAGTGATGATGACATAAATTCGGCACTGATACGCTGTATTAAATCAAAAGGAATGTCAATGGCTTATTTCAGTAAAATCAGTGGAATTGCAGAGTCAACAATGGTTCGATACAATAAGAAGTTGGCTGAACCTACGTTGGAGATAATAGTATTATCGTGTATTGCCTTGCGGACTAACGTTTTTCAGGCATTATACCTCATTTCCATAGCAGGATATAATATTTTTTATTCCGAAGATAAAAAGATATATCTGCTTTTGATAATGCTGAGTTGGTATTTTGGAATAAGTGTTGATGAAGCAAATGACATACTTATAGGGTTAAATATGAAACCTTTAACAAAGATAAGACAGAAACAAAAATGATTTATAAGCTTGTTCTCGCCAAGCTTATAAATCATCTTAGAGTATATAAAGATTACATATGGCATAATCAGTTATAAGGTAAACCGATAAATCTCGCCAATTATCGTTTAATCGTAATAATGATTGTATAAATGTATGATATATCGTCTGAAACTAATATTTTACGTTATATGTGGAGGAATAAAGGAATGGGGAAAGCTGCAGTTGTTACTCAAATAATCTTGGAACGAGAATTTGGGGACTGTGATTTTTTGCATCTTTATTCAAGTTATGTGTCAAACAGAATACTTGAAAATATGATGCAAAATGAGGAATGCGATTATAATGATGATAATGAAGAAATAAATGGAAAAACAACAGAATTGCATTGACATTATCGATTTACTATGGTAAAATGTAAGTGCAAACGTTGTTTTTCATTCCATAGAAAGGATAACTTTTATGGATATGAAAATATATAAAGCAGCTTGTTATTGCAGATTATCGCAGGACGATGTCAATGATGGAACGAGTGTATCAATTACAACACAAATGGATGTTGCAAGGGAATACTGCAAAGAAAACAGGTTTCAGATAGTTGATTTCTATTGTGATGACGGCTATACAGGCACAAATTTTAATCGTCCCGAATTTAAGCGAATGATGAAGGACATTGAAAAGGGCAGAGTCAATCTTGTTATAGTAAAGGATCTGTCAAGATTCGGCAGAGAGCATATAATGGTTGACAGTTACACACAGATTTATTTCCCTGAAAACGGTGTAAGATTTATCGCAATATACGATAATATTGACATAACACCGAGAAGCCATTACGATCTTATGATGAACATTAAAAGTGTTATCAATGAGTATTATCCGGCAGAGGTATCAACAAAGGTCAGACATTCCTTTGATATTAAAACCAAGAATGGGGAGTTCCTTCATCCTGTGATACCTTATGGATACAAGAAGTCGGCTGTCAATAAAAACAAGCTTGAAATTGACGAGGAATCTGCTCCTACGGTAATAAAGATATTCGAGCTTATCGCTTATCAGGGAATGGGTGTAACGAATGTTGCAAACTTTTTATATGAGCAGCAGATACTCAATCCCACAGCTTTCAAGGAGTATCGTGAGGGGCATATAAAATCAGCAAATCCGTATAGATGGAATAAGTCATCTATATATAATATTTTGAATAATCAGGTCTATCTTGGAAGAATGATAAACGGTAAAACAAGAAAAGTCAGCTTCAAGAGTGACAAAATATTCAAAGCTGATGAATCTGAATGGGTAGTTGCTGAAAATGCTCACGAACCGATAGTATCACAGGAATTATGGGACAGCGCTCATCTGAGGGTCAATCAGAGAAAGCGTGTCTGCAATCCCGATCAGCCTGAAAATATGTTCAAGGGACTGCTTGTTTGTAAAGATTGCGGAGCTACGATGCGAGTTTTCAATCCCAAGAAGAAAAGTCGTTTTTTCGTATGTTCAAAAAGTCAGTGCAGGGTAGCAGGAGATTTCAAGTGTTCAACACACAATATTCAGTATGATATTCTTGCGGAAAATGTGATGAAGGACATCAATATGATGATAAGGCTGCTGAACTCAGATGAAGAAGCCTTTGTCAATATGGTGCTTGGAAACATACGAATTGAAGCAGGTACGATTGAGAAGATGACCAATGAAATCAACGAGATCGACAGGCAGATTGACAGACAGACCAAGAAATACAAAAGGCTGTATGATGATTACTATGACGGTATTATTCACGATGCAAAGCTTTTTGAAGAAATGACTTCTGATTGTGAGGAAAAGAGAAGGCTGTATCTGGAAAGAAAACAGCAGCTTGAAGCAGAACTCGAATCCTCAAACAAGATATTCGAGGACTCGGAAAAGTTTATAAAGCTTCTCAAAGGATACAGCACGTTGACCGAATTAACATCACAGGTGCTTAATACACTGATAGAGAAAATTACTGTCGGTGAAAAAGAATACATTGAACCGAAAAAAGCAGTTCAGAAAGTGAAGATTTACTATAAATTTATCGGGATTCTCGATAGATGTGAATGAAATGTAAAGTGGGTCACTTTAACGCCCAACGGGGGAGCCAATAACGAATAATCCGAACACTTTCGTCACTAAGAATGTGTTCGGATTTGTTTTTTATTTCTGATATTGTAACCGTCCGAGTTTTTATGAGTTCGGGCGGTTTTGGTTATTATAAACTAAAATTCGCATTAGGTTTGAGTATTGGTTATATGGTCATCATGGATTTTTTGCAAATTATTATCCTTGTATAAATTGTGCCACAAGATATAGTTTGTTTTAAAATAAACTATGCACTTGATATTTATGATTAAATATGCTATAATCACAGTGATAAAATATCTCTTCAAAGGAGGGAAAAATAATGCCAATGTCAATCAAGAAAGCAAACTTTTCACCATATATGCTCTGTGCAGCTTATACAATGAAGTAAGCGGCTGTGCACAGAGCGGTTTTGCCGCTTAACAATTTGATATATGCTGCACTCTGTTTTTTGAATTATACTTACTATGGAGTGATAAAAATGTCATAT
>JAFULX010000241.1 GCA_017483065.1 Clostridia bacterium
CCCTTGTGGAAGTACAAGCCCCGTATGGGTATGTCTTAAATTCCGAGCCTGTTTATTTTGATGTGGTGCAGGAAAATTCCGAGGAAGAAAGCGGCATTACCGTTATTGAGGTAGTACGTTCCAATATGGCACAGAAAGGTACAATTACAGTAGAAAAGTCTGGCGAAGTATTCAGCTCCGTGGCAGGCGATAAGGGATTGTATCAGCCGATTTTCTCTGTCAGCGGTCTTGAGGGTGCAGTCTATGAGATTACCGCAGCCGAGGATATTGTCACTCTGGACGGAACGGTCAGAGCAAACAAGGGCGAGGTTGTGGATACCGTTACGACAGGAAAGGACGGTACAGCAAAATCCAAAGAACTGTATCTCGGAAAATATGAGGTTAAGGAAATCACAGCTCCGTATGGAATGGTGCTGAATGAGGAAGTTCGTTCTGTTGAGCTTGTGTATGCAGGACAGAATGTTGATGTAACGGAAACGGCTACTTCTTTCTATAATGAAAAACAGCGTGTTGAAATCGACCTCATCAAGAGCCTTGCCATTGATGAAGCCTACGGCATTGGCAAGAATGGAGAAATCTTTGATGTGACCTTTGGCTTGTATGCGGCGGAGGAACTCACAGCCGCAGATGGAAAGACCATTCCTGCGGACGGTCTGATTGAGGTCATTTCCCTTGATGAAAGCGGTCACGGGAAAGCTATCAGCGACCTGCCGATGGGCAGCTATTATGTGCAGGAAACCTCGACCAACTCCGCATATATTGTCAGCGATGCAAAATACCCTGTTATTTTTGAATACGCAGGACAGGATACCGAAACTGTCCGCATCATAGCCAATGAGGGCGAAGCTATCACAAATGACATTATTTACGGCTCTGTAAGCGGTAAGAAATCTGATGAGGATGGAAAAGCTCTGGGCAGTGCAGTTATCGGTATCTTTAAGACAGGAACTACCGAGTTTACAAAGTAAAATGCGATTGTAGCTACCACATCAAAAGATGATGGTAGTTTTTCTTTTGCCAAAGTACCGTATGGAACTTGGATAATCCGTGAAATCGAAAGCCCGAAGGGATATGTACTCTCCGAGGAAGAAATCGCCGTGACTATCGGCAAGGTGGACGAAGTTGTGGAAATCGAACTTGTCAACTACTTCATTAAGGGCAATATCGCTTTGACAAAGGTTGATGAGGATTATCCCGACAACAAGCTGTCTGGTGCGGTATTTGAGGTTTACTCCGATACCAATGGCGATGGGAAACTGGATAAAGACGATACGTTGCTTGGCGAAATGAAAGAACTTGACGGCGGCGTTTACCAGATGAGTGAACTCCGCTTCGGCAAATATCTGGTAAAGGAAACCAAAGCTCCGACAGGCTTTGTGCTTGACGAAAATGTGTATTCCGTATCCGTTGAGGAGAACGGCAAGACCTACACCGTGGAAAATAAGGCGGGTGTAGGATTTATCAATGCAGCACAGAAAGGCTCTCTTAAAATCGTAAAGACTTCCTCTGACGGTAAGGTGGAGGGCTTCTCTTTCCGTGTGACAGGCGTGGACTATGACCAGACCTTTAAGACAGATAAGAACGGAGAAATCGTGATTGAGGGCTTGCGGATTGGCGACTATACCGTATCCGAAGTAAGTAACAAGGCTTCCGCAGGATATATCCTGCCTGCCGATAAACAGGCAACGGTCAAGGTGGACGCTACGGCTATCGTGCAGATGCACAATGAGTTCAGGGATACCCCGAAAACAGGCGATGACTTCAATCTGGGCTTATGGGTAAGCCTTGCAGCTCTGTCTGTTGTCGGTGCGGGTGTTCTCGGATTTGTCGGCTATAAGAACAGAAAGAAGAAAAAGGAGGACTAATTGATGGACGCTAAAACCATTATCGCAATCGTGCTTGTCGTGTTCATTGTGGGTGCGGCGGTATGGCTGAATATCCGTAACAGAAAGAAAAAGTAAGTGGTCTGGGCGGCTGAAAGATGCCGCCCTTTCCTTTATGGAGGTAACAATGAAAAACCTTAAAACCATTGAAAAGAAAGTCAGGGCTGTTCTGGAAAAGAATGAAGATGCCAGAAATGACGATATGGTGCTATATCTTGCACTTTGTAATGCCTGTCTGAAGGATGCAGGGGCAATGCCGCTTGCAGAGATAATGACGCAGCACAAATATCTCGGTCTGCCGAGCTTTGAGAGCGTCAGCAGGACACGCCGCAAGCTGCAGGCACAGCATCCAGAGCTTGCAGGGAGCCGCCCTGTTCAGAAAATGAGAGCCACGGGCGAGAAAGCCTATCGGCGTTATGCCAAAGAATAGAGAGGTGCTTATGGACGAAGAAAAACGCTCCAATCAGAACTATGAAATCATCGAGAGCTGTACTATCGGGAGTACAGAGCTTGTCATCGGTCACAATCCCAACGCACCCAACCCTTATGTGTGTTGGTACTGCAAGGGCGGCTCAAATTATTTCTGGGGTTATTACACGAATGAGCTTGATGATGCACGGAAAAAGCTGAATGAACGATACCAGTCAGAGTGCCGTATGCCCTATAATCAGCCTGCACAAAAGCAGAAAAACGGTGATGACCGTGAGCGATAAATCAAAATATGACTGCACGACCTGTCCTTATCCCCGATATAAGGACGGGTTAGTTATTTTCTGCGATGTCTGTATCCGCAAAATTTTAGACAAACAGAAGGAGAAAAAGGAAAGAAAGGAGCAGCCGAATGAGTAAAGAAAAAAGAATGCTCGGTAATTACGAGATTACCCAGAGCATCTATATCGGAGATAAAGAGGTCGTGTTCGGTGTTGATACAAAAGACCCTCATCCCTTTATGGTCTGCTATTGCGACTACCACAACCCTCTGTCAGCAGCGTGGCCGACAGAGGGTGTTGCTTATGACGATTATCTGGAAGCAATGCAGATTTTTGTTGACCGAGTGCATTAGCAGATTGACCTCACCAAAGAGGAATTATCCAAGTTCCAATTTGATAAGACCTTGTTTACAAAAGAGCATTGTATCCCCGATGACGGTATGCGTAACATCGTGGGTAAAGTGGTGGTTATCAATTCCGAGCCGAAGCG
>JAFULX010000242.1 GCA_017483065.1 Clostridia bacterium
ACAAACGATGATATATTACACAGCAATGTCTGTTTGTACGGGCGGACTTTTGCTCGGAAGTATATTTATGGCTACCGACTATGTAACAACACCGTCAACAAAAATGGGTCAAATGATATTTGCACTCGGCTGCGGTATTCTTACTTTTGTTATAAGACGTTTCGGTGGCTATCCCGAGGGTACGTCCTTTGCAATACTCCTGATGAATGTCATAACACCGCTGATTGACCGTTACGTTAAGCCGAAAAGCTTTGGCAAGAGGAAAGGCGGTGCTGTATAATGCAGGGTAAGGATATTCGTGAAATACTCAAAATCGGTTTGATTTTATTTGCCATTACTGCCATAGCGGCAGGAATACTTGCTGTTGTAAACAGCGTTACTGCACCGATTATTGCGGAAAATGCCATAAAAAAGCGTGATGCGGCAATGATGAAGGTTTTACCTGACGCAAAAGGCTTTGAACAGGTTGAATTTTCAGCTGATAATACATCGGTTACCGAGGTTTACAGCGGCGGCGATGTAGGCTATGTGGTGCTTTGCGAGCCGAACGGTTACAGCGGTGCGATTTCGCTTGTAGTCGGTGTTAAAGCTGACGGAACTGTTTCGGGAATAGACATTACAAGCCAGTCGGAAACAGCAGGTCTCGGCTCTAACTGTACAAATGATGAATTTAAGGCACAGTTTGTCGGAAAAACGAAGGGTATTTCTGTTGTAAAACAGGGTGCCGACGGCAACGAGATTGATGCAATTTCCTCGGCAACAAAGACAAGCAAAGCTGTTACCAAGGGAGTAAATGATGCACTTTCGGCAGTAGCTGAAATCAAAGGGGAGGGCTTGACAGATGAAAAATAATGTTAAAACCTTTATGAATGGTATTCTTTATGAAAATCCGACCTTTGTGCAGCTGCTCGGAATGTGTCCCACTCTTGCTACAACTACAAGTGTGAAAAACGGCATAGGTATGGGACTTTCTGCGACGGCGGTACTGATACTTTCAAATGTACTGATTTCGCTATTAAGAAAGCTGATACCCGATAAGGTCAGAATTGCGGCATACATCGTGATAATTGCGGCATTTGTAACTGTTGTGGAAATGTGCCTTAAAGCGTATATGTCGGACGTTGCCGACCAGCTCGGAATTTTTATACCGCTGATTGTTGTAAACTGTATTATTCTTGCAAGAGCAGAGTCCTTTGCATCAAAAAACGGGGTATTGGCATCGGCACTCGACGGTGCTGGTATGGGACTTGGCTTTACCTGTGCACTCACAATTATCTCGACGGTACGTGAGCTTTTGGGTGCAGGTACAATTTGCGGAATACAAATCTACGGCGAAAAAATTACACCAATGGCAATATTCACAATGCCTCCGGGCGGATTTATAACTCTTGGATTATTGATAGCTCTTATCAATTATATAATTTCAAAGAGAAAGGCGGCTGATAAACAATGATGGAGGTTATTGCTGTTATAATCGCCGCACTCTTTACGGAAAATTTCGTGCTGGTGAAATTTTTGGGAATTTGCCCGTTTCTCGGCGTATCCAAGAAGACGGAAACCGCACTCGGAATGGGTATGGCGGTTACCTTTGTTATGGCGGTTGCGTCGCTTTGTACTTGGCTTGTAAATCATTTTCTGCTCGAGCCGTTTTCGCTTGAATATCTGCAAACGATTGTATTCATTCTGATAATTGCAGGTCTTGTTCAGTTTGTGGAAATGTTCGTCAGAAAATCTCTGCCGTCGCTTTATAACGCACTCGGAATATATCTTCCGCTTATTACAACAAACTGTGC
>JAFULX010000243.1 GCA_017483065.1 Clostridia bacterium
CAACAACTACTACCACAACAACCACTACAACAACTACTACCACGACTACGACGACAACCACAGCGAAGAAAGAAGAAGAAGAAAGCACGTCAAAGTCCACACAAAAGTCTACAACAACCACAACCAGACGTACACAGGACGAAAACCCGAACCACGAAAAGCTGGTTGCTCTTACTTTTGACGACGGTCCCTACTCGCCTGTTACGGAGAAAATCCTTGATACACTCCAGAAGAACGGTGCAAAGGCGACATTCTTTGTTGTTGGTGACAGAGTTGACAGATATCAGAGTACAGTCAAAAGAGCAAGTAACCTTGGCTGTGAGATTGCTTCACACACCTGGTCGCATAAAAATCTTACAAAGCTGACAGCGGCTGAAATTGCAAATGAGATTAACAAATCAACCGACAAAATCACAAGCGTTACAGGCAAATCCGTAACCCTTGTACGTCCGCCCGAGGGTGCTGTTAACGACAAAGTAAAAAAGAACGTTCAGTATCCGCTCATAATGTGGAGCGTTGACTCGTTGGACTGGAAAAACCGTAACACACAGAAAAACTACGATGCGGTTGTAAATTCAGTATTTGACGGATGCATCATACTTATGCACGACCTCTACCCGCAGACGGCGGAAGCTGTTGCAAAATTTGTGCCTGACCTTATGGCAAAGGGCTACAAGTTTGTAACCGTAACCGAGCTTATGGAAGCAAGAGGTGTTACGCTTCAGAACGGCAAAAAATATTCACAGGCAAGACCGTGAGGCAAAGGTGGTGCCTTTGCAGTGATATATCCGCTTTACGGATGTGATATACACCTGACGGTGTGTGATATTTTGCTTATGCAAAGTGATATATTCGCCGTTGGCGAATGTTAAGGGGCTGCGCCGCTGATTGTAATATCCTCCCGTCACGGCTATGCCGTGCCACCCTCCTTTAGGCAAGGAGGGCTATATTACTGCTAAACCATCTTTCATTTTTGATATAACTTCCTTTTAGCAGACTCCTTTGGAAAGGAGCTGGCGAAATGCTTGAGGATTGTCAGCGGAAAATTAACCGCTATCAATCAATCTTCCTTCTTTTGCTTCGAAAAATCCATCTCCCTCATCAGATGGAGGCTACGGCTACAACCAATTCCATCAAATTCCGAGAACTCGAAAAATAAAATTTGTACAATCTTTTACGGGAACCGAAACGGCTCCCCTACCGAACTGAATTGAATTTGATATGTAGGGGACAAGTTGCCTGTCCCGACAAAATTGTACCTTTTTACGGTATCAGATGCCTCTAAATATTGAGCCCTTGCCAATGAAATTCAAACTTATGATTGAATGAAATATTGCTAACGCAATTATGAAATATCAGATTTGCCGATGTGAAATTTTTGCTTTGCAAAAGTTTATGATGATTAAGCCCGCAGATAATCTGCGGGTTGTTTTTATGTTCGACAAAACTAAAGGAGCTGTTTTCACAGCCCCTTTTTATAATATACGCCATTGAATTATATTTATCCTATCGAAGATACTTTATGAGTACTTGACACATACCAAGACGGATAGCTTCTCAATTTACCGCTTGTTGCCTCAATTTCACAAATAGCCTTGTATGCTGCTGTCGGAGATACAGTTATTTGATAACTGGCATTTCGGTCTAAATTTATTTTAAGAGAAGAATTACCTTTCAAAGTATAATACTTAGTTGTACCAGTTCCATATTTGTATACCTTAACATTCCAAGAACAATTAGAAAATTTACAGCCACTTGAATCAACACCTGCTTTTGGTGTTAATGTAATTGATTCTTTTCCGGGTTTTAACCAATTTGCTTTAGTTGATACATATATGTTTGCTGTTTTATTACTTCCGCTTTTAGCCGCTGACGCAGGAATTGCGAAAATTGCAAAAACCATAGAAAGAACTAATAACACAGCAAGTATTTTTTTAATTTTCATCGAATTCACCTCAAAACCTTCCCTGTTTAAATGGCGTATATTATTTGACGATTGTCAAATAATAAAATACCATAGTATTTAAAGATTGTCAAGTTATATATTACAATTGTATTGTTAAATTTGACAAAGAGGGTGTTACGGTGATTTCCGAGAGAATAAAAGAATTACGGTTAGCTATGAATTATAGTCAAGTTGAACTCGCCTCAAAACTTTCAGTAACCAAACAAACAGTTTCTAACTGGGAAAACGATAACATACAACCATCTATTGATGTGCTCATTAAACTTTCAAATTTTTTTGGAGTATCAACAGATTACTTGTTAGGTCGTGATGATATTCCTAGACTTGATGTTAGCGGTTTGTCAAATCAAGAAATAAGCCATATAAATATGATAATAAGTGACATTAAAAACAATCATTCTATATAAATGCAAAAGACTTCAAAAACGCTACAAAAGCGTAAGCGAAGTCTTTTTTTGTTATCTATATTTCCTTATAAAGTACAAGCTCGGAGGAAAGGGATGCAGGGACATAGACGTTTATGCCCTCATATTTAAGCTCCCGACCAGAAACGGTGAATTTTTCGCCGTTGTTGTCAAGAGTTACCTGATACTGCTTTGAAGCGTCAGCGCCCTTTAAGCGGATTTTTCGCACGGTTTCGTTTGTGTCACAGAGGTTAAACACAGCCATCGCTCCCCTTTCGCCGTCGGGAGATGCAATTTCCAGTGCGGAGAAGCCGTCATTGAATGTTTCTGCCGCATCTGGAGTATGGTGGAAGGTTTTTGCTGTGCAAAGGAACGGTCTTATAAAATCCTTGTAAAGCTGTACGCTGTGCTTGACGAAATCAAGCTGAACATCGTTCATCGGTGCGGTTACGGGTGAAATGACGTTAAGCGACATATGTGTGAGCATTGTGTTGCGCATCTGCAGGTCGAGCGAGCCGAATTTGTGAGAGTTCATTCCTGCAAAAAGTCGGTCAACACGCTCGGGCGGCAAAGCAACCGTCATTCCGTTGGTTATCATAACCGAGAGCGGTGCGCATTGGTTATCCGTTACCCATGTGTGATTAAAGGCTTTCATCATCCTGAGGTCGGTGCGTCCGCCACCGCCCGCACAGTTTTCAAAAATAACGTTCGGAAAACGCTTTTTCAGACGCTGATAGATGCCGTAAACCGTTTTGAAATGGCGCATTGTAAGACATTCTTTAATGCCCGTGCCTGTGTCACGGAGATTGAAATATTCCTTATAATCGGTGTTATAGTCAATTCTCAAAAGGTCGAGCTTGTATTCCTCGATTATCCTTGCGAGCTCGTTTTCCATATATTCTGCGGCTTCGGGCACGGTCAGGTCGATAAGCCTGCGTGAGGCTTCGCCGTAGATATTCGGCGCACGCCATTCAGGATGCTCCGTATAAGCCTTGCTGAGCCTGCCGAGGCTTTCAATATCCGACCACAAGCCGAATTTCATACCCTTTGAGTGGCAATAGTCCGCAAGCTCGGTTATACCGTTCGGGTAGCGGTCGGGATTCGGAATATTAGTTCCCGTGAAATCGCCCCACTCCGTTTGCCTGTCGGGCGGACACTCCCAGCCTGCATCAACAATAAACACCTCGCCGCCCATTTCATACATTCGGTCAATGTATATTTTGCTTGTCTGCACGCTCATATCGTGCTCGGCACCCATACCAGCTCCGACGAGTGCGGCTGTCGGGTCAGCTTCGGGGAAAGTGAGGACAGATTTGCGGATATGTGAGTGCATTTCGTAAACTGCATCGTCAAAATCGCCGCAAACCATACCCATATGTACCTCGGGAGTGACGAATTTTTCGCCGCCCGCAAGGACATACATCGGGTTATGTGCCGTGATTTCCGCCTTAAAAGAAAGGTATGTATCGGTGCTTTCAGGCTTTGCGTTATAGTCAAGAGTGAAACGGCAACCGCCGCTCCAACCGAGCTGTGCAAACCAGATTTTGCCCATAAGATTGTTGCGGAGCATCATAATCGGATGGCGGAAGCGGTCACGACCAAAGCGTGTATCAACAGAAGTGACCTCTGTTTTGAGCTTTTTCCAGCAGAATTTACCCTCGTTTGCCCAGCGGTCGTCAGCAAAATATCCGACGGAATAAAAGTCCTCGACATCGTGAGAAAGAGTGAGTTTTTCCGTTTTTATTTCGTCCAGTGCACCGCCGAGAAGAGTCAGGCGGCTCAGGCACATTGTGCTGTCGGATTTATTTTCAATCTCGTAATAGCGTGTAAACATCTGTGTACCGTCAAGGATTGTGATAACCTTAATCACAACGGGCTTCACGGTACTTTCGAGTACAAGCGTTGCTTTGAGGAATCCCTCTTCCCTTTCGGTATAAAAATCAACGAATTCAAGGCAAAAATCTATGCTCTGCCCGTCAAGCTCTATATTGAACGCAAACGGCTCCTGATAGCGTTTATGGTCAGGTCTTGTGGGCATACAAGCGAGCAAATCCAAAGGATAGCCTGCACCGTTCCAACCGTTTGACACAAGGGCACCGTTCAAAAGCATCTCCTCATAGACCATATTACCGCTACGGTAGCAGAAAGTCGGGTTCTCCCCTGCTTTGTAATATATATCGAAGTAGTTGTGAGCCATAGTATCACCTCAAATGGAATTGTAACTTAAATAAAATTTACATTTCAAAAGTTATTCCATTCTACAAATAAGAAAGATTTAATATTTTTTAGAAAGAAGATTCTCTGCCTCGGATTTGGTGATTTTGCCGACATTGCAGTCTGCCATAACCTGCACATCCTTGTCGTTGAGCTTATAGAAGCTCCAGATAACAAATGCGATAACAATGCCGATGATAGGTACAATATTGTATGTGAACCAAAGTCCGTCGAGAGCTTCGCTTGTCTGCTGTGCGATAGCATTGATAGCGTCAAGGTCTGCAAAGTTGCTGACCTCCTGTATTACGCCGTTTACCTCAAACTCTGTCTTGAAGCCGAACAAGCCGAGAAGAGCAAGCCCCATTGAGCCCGAGATAGCGGCGGCGAGCTTAACCGCAAAGGTCTGGATAGCAAAAGTAATACCCTTTGCCTCAGTACCTGTGGTGTACTGACCATACTCTGCACAGTCGGGTGTAAAGGTGAATGAAAGCACACCGATAATGCCTAGAGGAATTGCACGAAGCATATAAGTGATAACAAAGAGAACAAAGCTGTTTCTTGTGGGAAGAATCAGGAACGACAGAAGAATGGTTGCAATAACGCTTACCTTAAAGAGCTTGGTTTTATCCATTTTTCTGATAATTTTAGGTACAAGAAGCGCCATAAACAACTGCGGTAATGCCGCAACGGTACCTGTAATAAGAGATGCAAGCGAGTTTTTATAGATATAGTAAGCCATAATCATATGCAGAGCGTTGTAGGTCTGGGCGCCTGAATAGAATATATAGCCGATATAGTAGATAAGAAGATACTTGTTGCTGATAACATACCTGAGCATTCTTCTTAATGTGAACTGCTCCTCGTCAACAGTCTTGTTTCTTTCCTGACAATGTTTACAAATCGGGAACATTGTTGCCATTGCCACAACTGCAACAATAACGGAAACAGGGCCGTATCCTAAACCGACATATTCGCTGATAAGAAGAGTTACAAGAACAGTAGTAAGAGCTGAACCGACGCCGCCGGTGATACCTTTGAGAGAAAGAATTGTGTTTCTTTCCTCAATATTGCTAGTCATTGCGGTGATTATACCGAAAGCAGGCACATCGCAAAGTGTGTATGCGGTATCCCAGATAACATATGCCAACGCAAACCAGATGAGCTTAACGGTTTCACTCGCCGCAGTAGGGATAATGAAGATTGCAACGGTTGCGATGGGAGTAGCGGCACAGGCAATTTTCAGCCAAGGGATATATTTCTGATTGCTCTTGAACTTGAACTTATCAAAAATCACACCGAAGACAGCATCGTTAACAGCGTCCCATACCTTTACCGCAAGCATAACCGCCGCAGATTTTACGGGGTCAACACCAATCAGAAGAAGGAAGGTTGCAAGATAGCCGGCTATCATATTATAAATCATATTCTGTCCGAAGAAATATGTATAATAGCTTTTTCTTTCGGGTTTTGTTGTCTGCCATAAAGGATTCTGGGGCTTCGGCTGTTTTTTGCTCATAAAACTCTCTCCTTTTTCATTTTGAATAAACAGTATTTTTTAGATAAAATTTCTTTTCAGTTTAGCTCTTTCAGTGCCGCCAGAATTTGTCCTGCATCCTGTAATACGATATGCGGTTTGTCTGCACTTTCATCCAGTATTTCCGACGTAGTTTCTCCGCTCAACACCAGGATAGATGTGATACCTGCATTCAAACCTGATTTGATGTCCGTATAGATGCGGTCACCCACCACGCACGCCTCATCAACAGATATACCAAGTGCTTCCATTGCAAGCTGAGGCATCAAGGGAGACGGTTTTCCGATGACAATGGGGCGCTTTTTCGTAGCGTTATAGATCATATCGCAAACACTTCCGCAATCCGGCACAGACCCAAACTCTGTGGGGCAGACATAGTCCGGGTTGGTAGCAATATACGGCAGCTCAGGACGGGTCAGCAGCATAAAGCTTACGTCGTGAAGCTTTTGGAAGGTAAGCTCCGTATCAAAGCCCATAACAATACATTCCGTTTCATTTACATCCGTTGTTACAGTAAATCCCTCACGGCGCAGTTCCTCTTTCAAAGACTGAGTACCGCAGACATAGAGCTTCTGACCCTCGTGGTGCTTGTGGAGATAATAAGCCGTAGCCTGTGAAGACGTCATAAAATCTTCTCTTCCGGCTGTAATGCCCAACGAACCCAGCTTTTTTACATAATCGTCTACGCTCTTGGAGGAATTATTGGTCATAAAAAGGTACCTGCGGCCGGTTTTCTTCAAAGTATCCAACAGCTCCAATGTAAAATCATAGAGTTGGTTTCCTAAGTATAAGGTACCGTCCATATCAAAAAGGTAAAGCTTTTTGCTGCGAAGCAATTCGTTAGTTTGCATCAGTAAATCTCCTTTAGTTTTGTCTTGCTCAATAATTTCTTCTTACGCTTTTTACTAAAACAGTATAGCACAAACAGAACGAGACTTCAACAAATAACATATCAAGAATAAATTGATTTTGTTGTGAGCTGATTGATTAAACGGGTTGAGGTTTGCTGTGAGCTGTATAAAACGGCATAAAAAAATTCCGAGTAGAGTTTTATGCTCTACTCGGTTTATCTTCTTGTTCGACAAATTGGGGTTTGTAGGGATGTTAATTTTGATAAAACTTGCCGTGTGCGTTGCCTCCCTTGCCCTAAAGGGAGGGGGACCACGAAGTGGTGGAGGGATATTATAGAGAATGGATTATGTTTACATTATAGGTCTGCGACGCAGAATATCCTCCCGTCACGGCTACGCCGTGCCACCCTCCTTTAGGCAAGGAGGGCTGTGTTCCTG
>JAFULX010000023.1 GCA_017483065.1 Clostridia bacterium
GTGGCACTCTGAAGCACAGCACTTTTGTTGCAACGCTTCAGCTTGTCAACAAAATCTGCGATATTGCAATTCGTATGACTGATGGTGAACTGACTTCATTGAATTGGTGCGACTTCGTATCAAGTATTGATGAACCCGAGCTTATTAACTATCTGAAAGAGCGTAGACTCTATGTAAATGAACTTATCGAATGTGAGGAGGATGTATAATGTGTTGTCTGTTTGGTTTAATTGATTATGGAAATGTATTCTCAGCAAGAGAGAAGAATAAGATTATCAAAATTTTATCTACAGAATGTGAAGCAAGAGGCACTGATGCGACAGGTATTGCTTTCAATACTCACACAGGACTGCATATTTACAAGCGTCCTCTTGCGGCTCATCAGCTTTGGTATCGCATTCCTGAGAATGCCAATATCATAATGGGGCACACCCGAATGACTACTCAGGGCAGCGAGAAGCTTAACTACAACAACCACCCGTTCCCAGGACACGTTGACAAGATGAACTTTGCTCTTGCTCACAATGGAGTTCTGCATAACGATTATCGTCTGAAAGAAACGGAGAAGTTACCATATACGCATATTCAAACTGACAGCTATGTTGCGGTACAACTTATCGAAAAAGAAAATACCCTTGGTTTCGATGACATTCGTAAGATGGCTGAAAAGACCAAGGGTTCTTTCTGTTATACGGTGTTGGATGACAGGAATAACCTGTACTTTGTAAAGGGTGACAATCCGCTTGCAATTTATAAGTTCAACGGTTTCTATATCTATGCAAGTACGGACGAAATTCTGACAAAAGCTGTCAAGCGACTGGGTTATATGAATTACAGCAAGGTCAATGTTGCCTGCGGTGACATTCTGCGTATCAATTCTTACGGAGCAATCGAGGTACAGCAGTTTGAGTTCCCCGATACTTACGGAGATTACTACGGCTTTTTTCACCCCACGGCATACGATGACACAGCAATCGAAATGTTGACGGAGTATGCCGGGTACTTTGGGATAAATGAGGAGGACGTGGTAATGCTTTACGATTACGGCTATGACGAGTTCGATATTGAGTGTATGCTTTATGAGCCAGCTGAGATGCAGAGATGTATTGAAGAACTGCGGATGATGGAAATGTGCTGAATGGTGCCCCGACAAAGTTAAGGCTTTGTCGGGACTAATGTAAAGTTAGACTCAGACCTGCGTTACAAAGTGTAAAACAATTCGAAAAATGATTTTATTTTTACAATTTTTATGCCGTGGTACAAGTGTAAATTAGGGTGTACTTTATTTTTACAAAGGAGTTGTTGAAATGAACATTGCATACGTCAGAGTTTCAACTGTTGAGCAGAACGAGGCACGTCAGGTTGAAGCTCTTGAGAAATATATGATTGATAAGTGGTACGTTGAGAAGATTTCTGCAAAGGATACCAACCGTCCAAAGCTGCAGCAGATGCTGGATTTTACCCGTGAGGGTGACACGATTTTTGTGCACGACTTTACACGTCTTGCACGAAGCACGAAAGACCTGCTCGACATTGTTGAGCATCTGAAATCAAAGGGTATTCATCTTGTGAGCAACAAGGAGAGTATTGATACTTCTACTCCAACAGGAAAGTTAATGCTGACATTTCTTGCGGGCATTGCAGAATTTGAACGTGAAAATCTGTTGGAACGTCAGCGTGAGGGAATTGCTATTGCAAAGAGAAATGGTGTGTACAAGGGACGAAAGCCGTTTTCGTCGGACAAGTTTGATGAGTTGTATCAGGAGTACCTGTCACGGAAAATCTGCAAGACGGAGTTTGCGAGGCTGTTGGGTGTTTCACGTCCTACGCTTAATCGGTTGATTGGGGAGAGGGTAAAATGAAAAGGGGAGTCCCCCGAACCGTATGGCTCGGGGGACATTGTGTAACAATATGATTTTTGATGTGGGTTATTTATATGTTAGATAAGAGAATCCTCATTCATACCTGTTCCGCCGGTGGACTCAATACTGCGGTACTCAATTTCGATATAGTCAGAGTTGACTGTATATGTAATTCTTGTATGTCCGTTCACATACCAATCAAGCTGAATAAGATCTCTGTAAAAGCCATCATCTGTTGTAGTATGAAGATATGTAAGAATATCATTTACACAGGTGTAGTTTTCACCAAGCTGTATCTGATATGAGTCACCATATTTCGCAACAATATCATTCAGTACATCGTAATAAATATCCCATAATTCATTAGGTTCAGCATAAATTTCATACTGACCACCAGTAAGTTGCATATTATTGTTATAATAAATTTCTTCATAAAATTTGTGTCCGTATAATGTTTCAGATACAGATTCGGTGTATAATGTGTTACTTACATATTCGTCGGTGTTCAATATGAACCCTTTACTGATAAGAGAACTTTGTACATCATAAATGCTGTCACCCCAGTTGAACCACATAAAATCGTAATCGGGATTGTAAACATACTGGTTCTGATATATAAATGCAAATTCGCTTTGTGAGGTTTGCGAAATCCAATAAATATTATTTGAATCCGACTTCCAATAAAAATTCAGGTTGAATTCTTCACCATTTGTCATACTGAGTAAACGTTGTGTATAAACGGTATCAGTTGCAGCACTCCAGTAAATATCCTCATTAAGGTTAATATTCGGGTCAAGTTCATCAAGAGTCAGCGTGGTCGGTATGTCACTGGCAATTACAGCATCACCCTTGCAAAGTACGCCTGCTGCAAAAGCATATGTACCATCAACGAGAATAGTGTAATCGCTTGCTGTTTCGTAGTCGTATTCTGTGAGGTTGTAGATTATGGAACAGTCAAAGCCAGAAGCTTCTATATCAGCAATAGCTTCACCTACAAGGTCAACTGCACAATAATAGTCGTAAA
>JAFULX010000024.1 GCA_017483065.1 Clostridia bacterium
CTGACATCTGATTTTTTATGCTTGAAAGGTAAAAATCAAATTCACCTTTGGTAATGCCCCACTCGCCCGCTCTGGCAACATATTTGCTGCCGCAGGAGCAAAGCGAGATAAGAGCAAGTATTATTACAGCTATCTTTTTCATTTTACTGTCTCCTGTATAGTTAGTCTATATCCGTATTATAACCTATTCTTCGCCATTCTTCAATGCTATTATTGACTGTAATATAAATTTAACATTAGCTGTCTTGTTTTTCATTTCCTTATCAAAATATATTATTTGCGGAACATCGCCCGTACCAATCTTAATATTTTTGGGAAATTTTGCAATCAGCTTCATCACAAGCTCAGGCATCAAGGCATCTTTTTCAAAAGTGATTATAAAACGTCCTGCCTTTTCAGAAATTTCGCTTGCACCGCAGGAAGAGCAAAGTGCTTTAATTTCCGCAATAGCAATTAAATTCATAACAGGCTTTGGCGGGTCTGAATAGCGGTCGATAAGCTCGTCGGTGACCTCCTCAGCATCTTCCCTTGAACGAATAGATGCAATCTGCTTATAAGCATCAATTCGCTGATTTTGATTCTTGATATACTTTTCGGGAATATATGCATCAACGGAAATATCAATCACAGCCTCGGCATCGTTTACCGTTTGGAGTCCCTGTGCCTCTCTTACGCTTTCTGAAAGCAAGCGGCAGTACATATCGTATCCGACAGAGTCCATATGCCCGTGCTGTTCGGCACCGAGGATATTTCCTGCACCTCGTATTTCAAGGTCACGCATAGCAATCTTGAAACCTGAACCAAATTCAATAAATTCCCTGATTGCACTAAGACGCTTCTGTGCTGTTTCAGATAAAACCTTATCACGCTTATATGTCATATAGGCATACGCACTCCTTGTAGAACGTCCTACTCTGCCTCTTAGCTGATAGAGCTGTGAAAGTCCCATTTTATCGGCATTTTCAATAATAATTGTGTTTGCGTTCGGTATATCAAGACCTGTTCCGATTATCGTTGTACATACGAGGATATCGGTATCACCGTTGACCATACTGTACATAATGTCCTCCAGCTCTTCCTCCCTCATTTTGCCGTGTCCGACAGCAACTCTTGCGTCAGGAATAAGCTTTCTTATAGTTTCAGCAACGCTGTAAATACCCTGAACTCTGTTATACAGATAAAATACCTGACCGCCTCTTGCAAGCTCCTTACGCATTGCATCGGCAAGTATCTGAAAATTGTGTTCCATAACATAGGTTTGTACAGGGTGTCTGTTTTCGGGCGGTGTTTCAAGCAGGCTCATATCCCTTACCGACAGCATTGCCATATGAAGCGTTCTCGGTATCGGAGTTGCCGACATAGACAGTACGTCAATATTCTTTTTCAGTTCCTTTATCCGTTCCTTATCCTTTACACCAAATCGCTGCTCCTCATCGACAATTAAAAGACCTGCGTCCTTAAATTCAACGTCCTTTTGAAGGAGTCTGTGTGTACCTATCAGTATATCCGTTTCACCCGTTCTTACTCTTTTGAGAATTTCCTTCTGCTCCTTTTCAGTACGGAAACGAGAAAGCATATCAACTCTTATCGGAAAATCAGCCATTCTGCTCTTAAAGGTTTCATAGTGCTGCATTGCAAGAATTGTAGTCGGGCAAAGATATATAACCTGTTTTGAATCGGTTGCAGCTTTAAAGGCGGCACGGAGTGCAATCTCCGTTTTTCCGTAGCCAACATCACCGCAAAGAAGTCTGTCCATAGGACGTGAGCTTTCCATATCATTTTTAACCTCTTCTATTGAGCGGAGCTGGTCGGGAGTTTCGTTATAACCAAAGGTGTCCTCAAACTCTCTCTGCCAAGGCGTATCGCTCGGAAAAGCGTGACCTTTTGAATGCTCACGCTCTGCATATAAGCGTACAAGCTCCTTTGCCATATCGGCTGTTGCAGTCCTTACCTTCTGCTTTGCTCTGTTCCATTCGCTGCCGCCGAGTTTATTTACTCTTACAGCCTTTTCGCTGCTACCGACATACTTATAAAGCATATCCATCTGGTCAACAGGAACGTAAAGCACATCTGTTCCCTGATATTTTATCTGAAAATAGTCCTTTGTAATACCCGAAACCTCAATTTTTTTAATACCGCAGTACTCACCTATACCGTGTGCACGATGTACTACAAAATCACCGACATTTATATCGGTGTACGATTTTATTCTTTTGGTATTGTCTGCTTTTCTACGTCTGCGTTGCTTTTCAGCGTTGAAAATATCCTGCTCGGCTATAAGCACAAAGCCAAGTTCGGGATATTCAAAGCCCTTCTTGGCAGTTCCTTTTAAGATAGTTATTTCACCCTTTGAAAATTCACCGTCAGTTCGGAATGACACATTAAAGCCTTTTTCCGAAAGTGTTCCTGCAAGATTTTTTCCCCTTGACTCTCCTGATGCAAGCATTACAACGGTTGTGTCCGATTTCTTCCAGACAGCAAGGTCGTCATACAGATAGTCAATTTTTCCGTGAAGCGATACGGTATTTTTTGTTACAAACTCAACTATATCTGTATATTTGAAATTCAAAGCAGAATGCGAAAGTAAATTCAATGACACAAGAGCGTGCGAAGAAAGTCTTTTGCAAAGCTCCGAATATGCAAGATACGGCACAGGTGTTTTAGAAGGGATTAGCTTACCCAATAGCTCGGATACAATCTCTCCCTGCTCCCATTCAAGCGTGTTTGCACGTTCCGCAAGACGTTTCGGCTCTATTATAAACACGAGTGAATCATCGCCCAGATAGTCACACACAGATGGTATCTCATCATATATCACACCCGCATACTTGTCGACAGCAGAAAATGCAATTCCCTCCGAAAGGCTTTCAGCTTCCGCAGACAGTACCGAACGAAGCTCGTCATTGGCATTTTTGGCATTCATTCCCTTTTTGATGTATTCTGAAAGCATACTGCGTTCTTTTCCTCCGAACGCAAGCTCACTGACGGGAATTATTGTACATTCGGTTGCATTTTCCTCCGAACGCTGTGTTGATGCGTCAAAAAACCTGATTGAATCAACCTCATTATCAAAAAATTCTATACGGACAGGCTCATCATAGCACGGAGAAAAGACGTCAAGAATACCGCCACGGAGTGAAAACTGTCCCTCTGCCTCTGTCATATC
>JAFULX010000025.1 GCA_017483065.1 Clostridia bacterium
GCAGCAGCCTTCATAGCAGCGTTGATGCCTTCAACTGTAACGTCTGTACCCTTTACAACAGCTGTAAGGATTGTTGTTGAACCTGTTGGAACAGGAACACGCTGAGCTGAACCGATGAGCTTGCCGTTGAGTTCAGGAATTACAAGACCGATAGCCTTAGCAGCACCTGTTGAGTTAGGAACGATGTTAGCAGCACCAGCTCTTGCTCTTCTGTAATCGCCCTTTCTGTGGGGGCCGTCAAGAATCATCTGGTCGCCTGTATAAGCGTGGATTGTTGACATAATACCTGACTGAATGGGAGCGTACTTATTGAGTGCGTCAGCCATAGGAGCCAAGCAGTTTGTTGTACAAGATGCAGCAGAGATAATCTGGTCATCCTTTGTAAGAGTATTCTCGTTTACTGAGTAAACAATTGTCTTGAGGTCGTTGCCTGCAGGAGCAGAAATAACAACCTTCTTAGCACCAGCTGTAACGTGAGCCATTGCCTTATCCTTTGAGCAGTAGAAGCCTGTGCACTCAAGCACAACGTCTACACCAATCTCACCCCAGGGGAGCTTTGAAGCGTCTGCTTCCTTGTAGATTGTAAGAGTCTTGCCGTCAACTGTGATTGTGTTAGCCTCATCATCAGCTGAAACTGTGTGAAGACCCTCGCCAACCTTACCGCAGTAACCGCCCTGTGCTGTGTCATACTTCAAGAGATGAGCAAGCATTGACGGCTTTGTGAGGTCGTTGATAGCAACAATCTCATAGCCCTCTGCACCGAACATCTGTCTGAATGCAAGACGTCCGATTCTACCGAAACCGTTAATTGCAACTTTAACTGCCATTTTAATATTCCTCCGTTTTAAATATTATTTGCGTATTATTTTACGCTTACCATTATATTTTAACTCAAAATCCAAAAATATACAAGAGTATTATGTTAAATTTTTGACGTTTTTTTGATTTTTTTCCAAAAATCGGCTCTTTGCATAAATTTTGAGCAAAAATTTAAGCTTAAATTAGTCGATTTACAGTACCTTATACATCAACGGAGCGTCATTTTTGAGTGCGTGTTCGGTAACAACAAGCACCTCAACCTTCATCACACGCTCACCAAGTCGAATTTCAAGTATATCTCCAACCTTGACATCATAGGACGCCTTGACCGTTCTTCCGTTTGCACTCACTCGCTCTGCATCGCAGGCTTCATTTGCGACACTTCTGCGTTTAATAAGGCGTGAAACCTTCAAATATTTATCTAATCTCATATTTCCTCCGAGTAAAAAACAAAGCCCTCAACGAACGTGAGGGCAAAGTAATGTATGCTTATTTATTAACAGCGTCCTTAAGAGCCTTACCAGCCTTGAAAGCGGGAACCTTAGAAGCTGCAATCTTGATAGCCTCGCCTGTTCTGGGGTTCTTACCTGTTCTTGCATCTCTTGCTCTAACCTCGAATGTACCGAAGCCAACGAGCTGTACCTTGTCACCGTCAACGAGAGCGTCTGTAACTACAGATACAACTGCGTTTACTGCCTTTTCAGCGTCCTTCTTTGAGATAGCTGCCTGCTCAGCAACTGCTGCGATCAATTCTGACTTGTTCATTATAAAGTCCTCCTAAAATTTTAATTATATGGGCATTTCGCCCTAAATTTACTAAAAACATTTTATATTATTTTAACACATATGTCAAGCATTTATTTCATTTTTTAGCATATTTAACTACTTTTTGTCACTATTTTGTTTAATTTTACACCAATAAACGTCCATTTCAGCCTGTGTAAGCCCTTCAAGACTCTTATTTTCGCTCAAAATCTCCTTTTCCATTCGTGAAAACCTGTCAATAAATTTTGCGGTTGAGGCGGAAAGAGCGGTTTCTGCATCAATTCCGAGATGCCGTGCAAGGTTGACAGCAGTAAATAAAAAGTCGCCAAACTCCTCTGTTCGTTCCTTTTCGTTCTTTGCCCCGCAAAGCTCTCTTGCCTCCTCGCAGAGCTTTTCGAGAACTCCATCGGTATTATCCCAGTCAAAGCCTGCCGCCGCAGCCTTCTTCGATACCTTTTGACACCTCAAAAGTGCAGGAAAACCGTGCGGAACATCAAGAATTGTATCTGTATAGCTTTTAAGTGCCTTTTCCTTCTTCTTATTCTTCTCCCACGTATCAAGTGCGTCCTCCTCATTTGCCGCTTTTTCGCCGCCGAAAACGTGAGTATGCCTTGTAATCAGCTTTGTACAAAGCTCATAGAGAACATCATCAAAGGTAAAGCTTCCCCTCTCCGCTGCAATTGCAGAATGAAATATCACCTGCAAAAGCACGTCGCCAAGCTCGTTTGCAAAAGCCTTATCGTCACCGCTGTCAAGTGCGTCAACCGCCTCATAGCATTCTTCAATCAGACTTTTTTTGATACTTTCGTGAGTCTGCACCCTATCCCACGGACAGCCGTTCTCCCCTCTTAAAATCCGCATTATTTCAAGTAAATCTTCTATTGTATAATGTTCCTTTAATTGCATTTATTTATCCTCCAAGCCGTAAAAATCATTGAAAAATTCAGGATAGCTTATAACTGTACAGGAAATATCGTCAATTCTGCATTCGCCGTCGGTCATTTGTGCCAGAACCGCAAGACTCATTGCCATTCTGTGGTCACCGTAGCTTGCAAAATCCGTTCCCGAAAGCTTTCTGCCGCCTCGGATAATCATACCGTCGTCTGTTTCGGTAATATCC
>JAFULX010000026.1 GCA_017483065.1 Clostridia bacterium
AAGACGATGGTGAGGAAGCAGACGATAATTGCTATAACCGTGCGGCAAAATGCCTGTCCGATTGGATTGACAAGGGTATTTTAATCCGTGATGAAAAGCCTGCAATTTATCTTTACGAGCAAAAGCTCGAATATAATCACGTTACATATTCAACAAGAGGCTTTGTGGCAAGGCTGGCTCTTTCTGAAATTTCACAGGAAAAGGTTATGCCCTGTGAGGTGTTTGTGCCGAAAAATACCGATATTCGCTCGAAGTTTATTGAGGCTGTGGGTGCGAATGTCAGTATGATAAACTGTATGTATATTGAGTATGAGCGTGAGATTACTGATTTTATGCAGGAGGTATCCGAACGCAGACCGCTTCTTGATGCGGTTATGCCTGACGGCTCAAGGCAAAGGTTGTGGGCAATTGACGATACTGCGGAGATTGAGTTTGTGCAGAATATTCTGGATAATCATACCTTTTTCCTTCTTGACGGCAAGAACCGTTATGAAATTTCGCTCGAATATGCACGGCGTAAACGTGCGGAAAACCCCGAACACAGCGGCGAGGAGGGGTATAACTACATTATGACGCTTCTTACAAACGCCTGTGACGACGGCTTTATGCAGGTGCCGTTTCACCGTTTGGTGAGGTTTCCGAAGGGTTTTAAGGAGGAGTTTTTCGTTTCTGCGGCACAAGACCACTTTAAAATTGAAAAAATTATTGTTGATACACAGCTTGGCGAGATGGTCGATACCATCAAAAAACAGATTGCAACGGCGAGGAGCATAAACCGTTTTGCGGTGTACACGGGCAAAAATTATTTCTACCGCTTAACACTCACCGACCCTGATTTTCTCAAGCGCTTACTGCCCGATGCCTCGGACAGTTACCGCGGACTTGATGTGACGGTACTCAATAAGCTGATTTTAGAGGATATATTCAATATCCCCGAGGAGGCATATATAGAACGTATTACATACACCAACAGCATCACTCAGGGTATCAAAGAGCTTACCAAGGGTACGCATCAGTGTATGGTATGTATGAATGCCGTTAAAACGGAACAAATCCGCTCGGTTGTGACCGAGGGCGAAAAGCTGCCCGAGCGTTCGATTTGCGTATTCCCCAGACCTGCTGTGGGAGTTCTTATCAATACACTTGACTAATATAGACGGATATGTGAAAATTCACATATCCGTTTTTGGTAAAGACTATTGCAAAGTGCCGAACAATAATGTATAATATGTATAAATATACATATGTATAATGAAATGGAGATTGCTATGAAAGTGACGGTAATTCCCAATCCAACAAAGGATAAGGATTATATACAGACGAAAAGGCTGTCAGAAATCCTCTTAAAGAGGGGGGTTGAAACGGTATGTGCGGTAAGCTCGGAGGATATGTCCGACAGCGACAGACTTTTTGAAAATGCCGATGCGGTGATTGTACTCGGCGGCGACGGTACAATTTTGTGTGCGGCGGAGGAATGTGCCGCACGCTCAATTCCGATTATGGGCATAAATCTCGGCAGAGTCGGCTTTATGACCGAAACCGAACAGGACGATATGGAACAGGCTGTGGACGCACTTCTGGGCGGCAGATACAGGCTTGAGGAACGTATGATGATGCGTGTAACGGTAGGTGCTGCGGAGTATATTGCACTCAATGACTGCGTGGTTGCAAAGCCTGATGCACAGATGATAAAGACGGCTGTATTTGCAGACGGCGAACAGGTGACCGAGTATATAGCCGACGGTGTTATTATCGCAACACCGACAGGCTCGACAGGCTATTCTCTCTCGGCAGGCGGCCCTGTTGCAGACCCAAGCACGGAAATGTTTCTTGCGACGCCGATTTGTGCACATACACTAAAAGCAAGACCCGCTGTTCTTGCCCCCGAAAAGAAGGTCAGTGTCCGACTTCTGGACGGTGCCAACAGCCGTGCCGAGGTTACCGTTGACGGTATAGTGCGTGAAAGTCTTACCGTCGGCGATGAGGTTATAATACAAAAGCACGTCTTAAAATTGAAGCTGATAAAGTTCGGACAGCAGTCTTTTTATGATATTCTAACAGCAAAATTATTATAACGTGAAAAATAAGCGTCGCATCTCACCTGCTTGCTTCTTTTTCCACGATAATGTATTGAGAATATAAGCAGCGTATTTAACAGAAACGGAGATAAATCTATGAAGAAAAAACGCCACCGACAGCTTATGCGGCTGATAACGGAGCAGGATATAAAAACACAGGAGCAGCTAACCGAGCTTTTGAAGGCGGAGGGCTTTGCGGTGACGCAGGCTACCGTTTCGAGAGACATTAAGGAGCTTGGGCTTGTAAAAACAAATGCCGCCTCGGGCGGTTACAAATATGCGGTGTCGGCAATCGGCGAGCCTGAGAATGCTTCAGAGCATCTGGACATTTTCTCGAAAGCGGTCATAAGCATTGACAGTGCATTAAATCAGATAGTAATTAAAACCTACGCAGGAATGGCTCAGGCGGTTGCAGCGTCGCTCGACAGGCTGATGAACGCAGAAATCCTCGGCTCTGTTGCAGGCGATGATACGGTACTGCTGATAGTACGCTCGGAGGAAAGTGCGGAGCATACGGTAAAAAGGCTAAGTAAAATGTTTGGTCGAAGGGAATAAGAGGATATGTTAACCAATCTTGAAATTAACAATATTGCACTCATTGACCGTCTTTCGATTGGCATTGACAATGGTATGACGGTGCTGACGGGTGAAACGGGTGCGGGAAAGTCGATTATAATTGACTCTGTCAACCTCATTCTCGGTGCAAGGGCGAGTAAGGGACTTATCAGGTACGGTGAGGACAAGGCTCGTGTTCAGGCACTTTTTGACGTGTCGGATACTGTGGCGGAAAGGCTTTTGGAGCTTGGAGTAGAGGTTGAGGACGGTCAGGTCGCCGTATTGAGAGATATCACCGCAGACGGCAGAAGTGTCTGCCGTATTAACGGAATGATTGTAACGCAAAGCGTGTTGCGTGATGCAGCGGAATTACTGGTGAATATTCACGGTCAGCAGGATAATCAGTCGCTTTTAAATCCGAAATACCACCTTTCGTACCTTGACAGCTTTGCGGATAACGATGCGGAGCTTTCGGCATATAAAAATGCCTATGACGAGTGCAAAACGATAAAAGAACGGCTCGATAAATTAAATTGCAGTGAGCGTGAGCGTGCGGAGCGTGTAGACTTGTTGCGTTATCAGACAGAGGAAGTTGCCGCAGCTGACCTTGCTGTCGGTGAGGACGACGAACTTTATGAGGAGCGTGCGGTTATACAGAATGCGGAGTCGCTTATGACGGCGGTCGCAGAGGCAACAGCACTGCTCTATGACGGTGAGGTTAATGCCTACGAGCTTTCCTCTCGTGCGGCGAATGTCATTTCAAAAATTGACGGCATTTCCGTCGCCGAAAGGTGTGCCGAAAAGCTGTTTGATATCAAATACGCAATTGAGGACGCAGTAGGAGAAGTGCGTGAGCTTGCAGACGGCGTTGACTTTTCGCCGCAAAGGCTTGATGAGATTGAAGAACGTCTTGATTTGATAGGAAAGCTCAAGCGTAAATACGGCGGCAGTATCGAGGCTGTTTTGGAATACCTTGAAAAAGCCTCCGCAGAACTTGAAGAGCTTGATATGAGCGAGGAAAATGCCGAAAAGCTGACGGCGGAGTATGAGAAGGCACTGTCCGAAATGACCAAGAGAGCGGCGGCTCTTACAAAAACAAGGGAGTCGGCGGCAAAGGTGCTTTCTGCGGAAATTGAGAAAGCTCTCTCCGAGCTTGATATGCCAAAGGTGCGGTTTGCGGTGGAAATCAAACCGTGTGATTGCATACGCTCGGGTGCGGACGTTGTTGAATTTATGATTTGTCCGAACGTGGGTGAGGAATTAAAACCGCTTGCAAAATTTGCCTCGGGCGGCGAGCTGTCAAGAGTTATGCTTGCGATGAAGTCTATTCTTGCCGATGCGGACGATGCGGAAACGCTGATTTTTGACGAGATTGATACGGGTGTATCAGGCTCAGCGGCACAGAAAATTGCCAAAAAGCTGAAAAAGCTCGGCGAAAAGAAGCAGGTTATCTGTGTAAGCCATCAGCCGCAGCTTGCGGTTTGTGCGTCAAAGCATCTTTTGATTAAAAAAGGCATAAACGGCGAACGTACCACCACCAATGTCACAGAGCTGGATTATGACGGAAGAATTGCCGAGGTTGCAAGGATTATAGACGGTGCAAATCCGAGTGAGGCGGCACTTGCACACGCAAAGGCGATGATAGACAATGCGTAAAAGAGGAATTGTAAAAACTGCGGGCAATATGGCTGAGGTCAGCATTATACGTGAAACTGCCTGCGGCGAAAATTGTGCCAATTGCGGCGGCTGTGTGGCAGGAGAAACGGTAATCCGTGCTGAAAATACAGTTGGTGCTAAGGTCGGGGACAAGGTTGTGCTTGAAATTCCCGATAGAGCGGCACTTGGTGCGGCGTCAATTGCGTACATACTGCCGATAGCAGTACTCCTGATAAGTATAACGGTTACAAGCTTATGCGGTGTGAGTGAGGGCGGTTCGGCACTTTTCACGCTGGCGGCACTTGCTTTGTGCTTTTTAGCGGTGAGAGCTTTCGCAAAACGAAAGGGCGAACACTTTGCCGTGCGGATTGTGGAAATTCTGTATTAAAAAAGATGTCGAAAAGGGTTGTACGATAGGCATAAAACCTGACCTTGGCGTGATTGACACTAACTCCTCTATGTGATAAAATTATTGTAAAATAATGAAGAATATCGGAGGAATAAGACAATGCAACCCGTTTTTACAGAGGAAAAGAAGCCTGCGGTGGTATATGTAGGCTTAAAGCTTAACAACAAAACCGATGCCGATATACTCGCTGCAATCGGGGATTTGGATAAAAGACAAAAGGAACTTAAACGCCTTATGAGGCTTGGACTTAAAAAGCTGAACGGCAAATAATTATAAGGGAAGTGGATTTTTTGGGGAATAAGATACTGACGCTCTTTCTGACCTTTTTGAAGATAGGAGCGTTTACATTTGGCGGCGGTTATGCGATGATACCGCTTATACAGCGTGAGATTGTGGAGAGTCACGGCTGGGTTTCGGACGAGGATATTCTGGAGATTATTGCAATTGCAGAATCAACGCCCGGACCGATTTCGGTCAATACTGCCACTTTTGTTGGCTACCGTGTGGCAGGTGTTTCGGGTGCGTTTTTTGCAACGCTCGGACTTGTGATACCTTCGTTTGTGGTTATTCTGATAATCAGCTCACTGCTTCGTGAATTTCAGGAAATCAAGGCGGTACAGTACGCATTTGCGGGCATCAGAGCAGGCGTAGTTGCACTTGTAATCAAGGCTTGGTGGACTATGTACAAAAAGTGCGACAAGACCGTTTCGGCATATGTGATTGCAGCTCTTGCATTCGTTGCTGTGGCGATTTTTGACTTAGAGGTTATCTATGTCCTCATAGCCTGTGCATTGGCAGGACTTTGCGTTTCCCTCTATGCGGCAAGAAAGGGGGAGAAAAGCGAATGATATATATTACATTGTTTCTCACCTTTTTGAAGATAGGTCTTTTTACCATCGGCGGCGGTTATGCGATGATACCGCTCATTCAGGAGGAAATGCTAAAAAATGCGTGGATAGAGAGTGCGGATATCGTCAATTTCATTGCAGTAAGCGAAAGCACGCCGGGCCCGTTTGCAATCAATATTGCGACCTATGTAGGCAGTGAAATGGGCGGAATTTTCGGAGCCTTCTGTGCAACGCTCGGTGTTGTAACACCGTCCTTTGTTATAATTCTACTTGTGGCGAAATTTTTTGAAAAATTCAAAACAAATAAGATTGTGAGTGGGTGTATGTCGGGACTAAAGCCTGCGGTAATTGGACTTATCGCATCTGCGGTGCTGTCAATCGGCAAAACAGCATTCTTTCCCGACGGTGTGATGCTGTCGGTGTTTACCGATGTAAAAACCTACGTTTCGCTTGCGATATTTGCGGTTGCTACCGTTATGGCGTTCCGTAAGGTGCATCCGATTTGGATTATATGCCTGTCGGCAGCGGCGGGAATTGCCGCAGGATTTATTATAGGCGGTTGAAAAGGGCTTTTAAGCCCTTTTTTGTTACTTAAATTTCTGCTTTGGCATATTATATTATGACGAAGTCTCGTCGGTGGGAGGTGAATAATATGCCATATGACAGAGAAATGGCGGTTGCGTATGCACGCAAATGGGCATACGGCTTTAATCCCGAATTTTATAATTTTGACGATATCGGCGGCGATTGTACCAATTTTGCGTCGCAATGCCTGTACGCAGGCGGACTTGAAATGAATTTTATGCCTGTTACGGGGTGGTACTACATCAGCGTGAATAACCGCACGCCATCGTGGACGGGAGTTAATGAGCTTTATAATTTTTTGATTAACAATACAGGGGTCGGCCCTCGTGCAACAGAGGTTGAGCTGGAGGAGCTTGAAATCGGCGACCTCGTTCAGTTTGATTTTCAGGGCGACGGCTCCTTTGACCATACTCCTGTTATAATTGATATGGGTATGCGGACTCCCGAAACAATTCTTGTTGCTGCACATAGCTGTCCTGCTTTGGACAGACCGTTATCAACATATGATTTTGAGGCGATACGCTGCCTGCATATTGAGGGATAACATTATCTCGGCATACCGAGTACACCGCCGAGCATTCCCGAGGCGGCGGCACACACGAGCATTATAAGCGTGTGAGCGTCAAGCGATAGCTCTTTTTTGATAATTATAGCAGCAGCGGACAGCACTATGTAATAGATAATACCCAGCATACCGCCTGTGGCAAGTCCTTTTGATTCCATTGCCTTGCCGACAGCATATGCACCCGACATACACGACAATGCTCCGATTAAAAAAGTAAGAGCAGAGGCTGTGCGATCGGAAACATCAAAGAAATACATTGCCGCCGCAAGAAGCATTGAAAACATAACCGTAAGTATCAGTGCAAGTACCACACCTTTTAAAGTGACTGAAACCCTTTTGTTCATCATATCATTCCTTTCCTCGGGTATAGTACCATTTTATGCAAGGTTATTTGCGATATGACAAAAAAACACCCCGAAAGTGTTTGACTTTCGGGGTGTATGTAAATGCTTATTTATTCCAAGCGTAGAATTCTCTGATTGTCTTACCAACCTGCTCAAGCTGATGCTCTGCACCAATTCTTCTGCAAGCGTTGAAGTGTGAACGTCCGTTCTTGTTCTCGGCAATCCACTTGCTTGCGAATGTACCGTCCTGAATTTCAGCAAGAACCTTCTTCATTTCCTTCTTTGTTTCCTCGGTAATCAATCTCTTACCTGTTTCGTAATCACCGTATTCAGCGGTGTCGGAGATAGAATATCTCATCTTGGAGAAGCCGCCCTCATAGATAAGGTCAACGATGAGCTTCATCTCGTGGATACATTCAAAGTATGCGTTTCTCGGGTCATAGCCTGCTTCTACAAGTGTTTCAAAGCCTGCCTGCATCAAAGCAGTTACGCCGCCGCAAAGAACTGCCTGCTCACCGAAAAGGTCTGTTTCGGTTTCGCACTGGAAGGTTGTTTCAAGAACTGCTGCTCTTGCACCGCCGATACCTGCAGCGTATGCAAGACCGTTTTCGAGTGCCTTACCAGAAGCGTCCTGATGAATTGCGATAAGACAGGGAACACCCTTGCCGGCAACGTACTCTGAACGAACTGTGTGACCCGGTCCCTTAGGAGCAACCATAATTACGTCAACATTTGCGGGAGGCTTAATCTGACCGAAATGGATATTGAAGCCGTGAGCAAATGCAAGTGTCTTGCCCTCTGTGAGGTTGGGAGCGATTTCTGACTTATAAACGTCAGCCTGACGCTCGTCGGGAATAAGAATCATAATGAGGTCAGCAGCCTTTGTAGCGTCTGCAACGTTCATTACCTTAAGACCGTATTCCTCAGCCTTAGCCTTTGACTTTGAACCCTCGTAAAGACCGACAATAACATTAACGCCGCTGTCCTTGAGGTTCATTGCGTGTGCGTGACCCTGGCTTCCAAAACCGATGATAGCAACGGTTTTGCCGTTTAAAAGACCAAGGTTACAGTCCTGTTCGTAGTAAATGTGTGCCATTTTGAAAAACTTCCTTTCATTTATATAAATATTTTTTACGCTTTAAGCACATTAGAGCCACGCTCCAATGCAATCATACCCGTCATTGCGGTTTCCTCAACGCCGTAGGGCTGAAGAATTTCGAGAAATGCGTCCAGCTTGCTGTCGTTACCCGTAAGCTCTGCGGTCAAAGTCGACTGCGATACATCAACGATGTTTGCTCTGAAAATATCGGCAATCTGGATAACCTCACCACGGGTTTTCGGTGAAATCTTAACCTTAACAAGCAAAAGACCTCTTTTTACAAGCTCGT
>JAFULX010000027.1 GCA_017483065.1 Clostridia bacterium
ATACTTTGAGAGAACGTGAAATTCCTGCCGCATATCTTTATGAGAATGATAATGGCTATAAATTTCTTGTGTTTGCCTTTGATGCGTACTTTAACAGCGAGCATTTATACAGAAGCTATGCACGCTCAAGGCAGCTAAGAGATGCAATTGTTTGGCTTTCGGGCAAGGCTTTGCCTGCATACTCTTACGGAAATCCCGACTTGTATATTATGTGTAAACGTAATTCAGACTCAATGGCGGTCGGTTTATGGAATATATTTGCCGATTCCGTAATTGAACCTGTGGTTGAGGTAGATGACGAATATTCAGAAATAAGCTTTATAAACTGCACAGGACGTATTGACGGAGCGAAGGTGATTTTATCGGAAATTCAGCCGTTCTCGTTTGCGGGATTTGAGCTGCGGAAATAGGGAGAAAAAATGAACAGTATATTATTGATAATAATTATTATAGCAGGAGCCGTCCAAGGAGTATGCAAAAAAGAATATGATACGAGGGTTTCGGGCGGAGCATACAGCTTTAATGCGGCTGCAACGCTGTTTGCTTTGCTGATTTTTGTAGTAACGGGTGATGGCAACTTTGAATATTCTCTGCAGGCGTTTGCGTATTCCGTAGGCTTTGCGTTGTCCTACGCTGTTGCCACTGCTGCGTCCTTTCTTGCAATATGTACAGGCCCGCTGTCTATTGGCTCACTTGTAATCCAGTATTCTTTGGTTGTACCTACATTATACGGCTTGATTATGCTTGATGAGCCGATTGAACCGTTGTTATTTGTCGGAATTGGTCTGCTTCTTATCTCGTTAGTACTTATCAATTTTGAGGGGAAGGAAGAACGGAAAATCACCTTCAAATGGGGAGTTTATGTGCTTCTGGCATTTATCGGAAGCGGTGCCTGCTCTACCGTTCAGAAGGTACAGCAGATAAACTGCAACGGACTTTACAAAAATGAATTTATGATTATTGCTCTTGCAATAACGATACTGATACTGGCAGCAACCGCATTGTTTACCGAAAAGAAAAATATCGCAGTCAGCCTGAAAAAAGGCTTTGTATGGTACGCAATATGCGGCTTAGCAAACGGCATTGTAAATCTTCTTGTGATTTTGCTGTCGCTCAAAATGCCTGCCTCGGTTATGTTCCCCGTAATCTCTGCAGGCGGTATCGTGACAACGGCATTGATATCAGTATTTGTTTATAAAGAAAAAATGTCGCTGCAACAGAAAATTGGTTTGGTGCTGGGTATATTAGCAATAATTGCACTGAATATGTAGATACATAAAAAAACAAGCGGTTTTATAAACCGCTTGTTTTTTTGATGTTTAACTTATTTCATATCCTTGATAGCCGCCTGAGCTGCTGCCAATCTTGCGATGGGCACTCTGAACGGTGAGCAGGATACATAGTCAAGACCAATCTTGTGACAGAACTCAACGGAAACAGGGTCGCCGCCGTGCTCACCACAGATACCTGTGTGCATTGTCGGGCGGGTCTTCTTACCGAGTGTTACAGCCATTTCCATAAGCTTACCAACACCTGTCTGGTCAAGCTTAGCGAACGGGTCATTTTCGTAAATCTTTGTATCATAGTAAGCGTCAAGGAACTTACCTGCGTCATCACGTGAGAAACCGAAAGTCATCTGTGTAAGGTCGTTTGTACCGAAGCAGAAGAACTCAGCCTCTGTTGCAATCTCATCAGCTGTAAGAGCAGCTCTGGGGATTTCAATCATAGTACCAACCTCGTACTTAAGGTCAGAGCCTGCAGCAGCGATTTCAGCGTCAGCAGTTTCAACTACAATCTTCTTAACGAACTTAAGCTCCTTAGTGTCGCCAACGAGCGGAATCATAATCTCGGGAACGATGTTCCAGTCGGGATGAGCCTTCTTCACATTGATAGCGGCACGGATAACAGCACTTGTCTGCATCTTAGCGATTTCGGGGTAGGTAACTGTCAGACGGCAGCCACGGTGTCCCATCATCGGGTTGAACTCGTGCAAGGAAGTGATGATATTCTTGATATCCTCAACAGTCTTGCCCTGAGCCTTTGCCAAAGCAGCAATGTCAGCTTCCTCTGTCGGAACGAACTCGTGGAGAGGGGGGTCAAGGAATCTGATGGTAACGGGGTTACCCTCAAGTGCCTCATAAAGTGCCTCAAAGTCGCCCTGCTGATAGGGAAGAATTTTCTCAAGAGCAGCTTCTCTTGCCTCAACTGTATCAGCACAAATCATCTCACGGAATGCAGCAATTCTGTCTGCCTCGAAGAACATATGCTCTGTACGGCAAAGACCGATACCCTCTGCACCAAGCTCACGAGCCTTTTTAGCGTCAGCCGGTGTATCTGCATTTGTACGAACCTTCAATGTTCTGAACTCGTCAGCCCACTGCATAATTCTGCCGAACTCGCCTGCGATTTCAGCGTCTACTGTCGGGATAATACCGTCATAGATGTTACCTGTTGAACCGTCGATTGAGATGTAATCTCCCTCGTTATAGGTCTTACCAGCGAGCGTGAACTTCTTGTTCTCCTCGTCCATAATGATGTCGCCGCAGCCCGATACACAGCAAGTACCCATACCACGAGCAACAACGGCTGCGTGAGAGGTCATACCGCCGCGAACTGTCAGGATACCCTGAGAAGCCTTCATACCTGTGATATCCTCAGGTGATGTTTCAAGACGAACAAGAACAACCTTCTCGCCTCTTGCGTTCCAAGCCTCTGCGTCCTCGGCTGTGAATACAACCTTACCGCAAGCAGCACCCGGAGATGCACCCAAGCCCTTGCCTGCGGGAGTTGCAGCCTTAAGAGCCTTTGCGTCAAACTGCGGATGGAGAAGTGTATCGAGGTTTCTCGGGTCAATCATAGCAACTGCCTGCTTCTTATCAATCATACCCTCATCAACGAGGTCGCAAGCAATCTTAAGAGCAGCCTTAGCTGTTCTCTTACCGTTTCTTGTCTGGAGCATATAGAGCTTTCCTGCCTGGATTGTGAACTCCATATCCTGCATATCTC
>JAFULX010000003.1 GCA_017483065.1 Clostridia bacterium
AAACTGTTTTGCACCCTCAGAGCCGTATTTAAGCATTGTACCCATTGCCGTATCGGCATTTACGTTGGCATTCTCTCTCTGGAGGTCGGAATCCTTTGCATCCTTAAAGGTGTTATCCTCATAAATCTGCATAAGGTTCGTTTTCATCTGACGTACTCTTGTACGTTCCGAACGGTAAACCATATACGCTCTTGCAGTACGTACGTGACCGTTTTTAACCAGAACACGCTCAACGCAGTCCTGAATTTGTTCAACCGACGGAATGTCAAAGCCGATTTCCTCAAGCTCGAAAACCACCTGCTCGGCAAGCTTTGCGGCATATGCAGGGTCATTTCTCTGTGTGCTTGCCATAAATGCTTTGTTTATTGCATCGCTTATCTTTTCGATATCAAATCTTACCTGTCTTCCGTCTCTTTTTACAATCTTTTCAACCATTGGTAAAACAATCTCCTTCCATTCCTTATTATTACTGAAATTGCACTGTCTGCTATGTAAAAAACTGCACTTTTTTGCCGTAAGACCCATTGACAGACTTACGGCAACAGCTGATATTATGTAAGAGCTAAGCTTTAGTACAATTAAACACCATATCTTGTGTTTGCTTTTGTATTATACCGCCATATTATGTATTTTGTCAACAGTTTTTTTAACATTTTAAATTACATATTGTGCCAGTTTGTGAAAAAGCAAGATAAACACTACACTTTTGGCATTATTACATTTGTGTTACATCACAACACAACATCTTGTGCCTTATGTTCGGTAGGCATACAAAAAGCTGTTGTCAAGCAAACAACAGCCTATAAATTGTATTTAGAACTTAATTCTTCCCTTTTCAATACCTCTGATTACAGCAGCGAGTGCGTGGTTATTGTTATCAACTGTAATGTAATCGGCGGCGTCCCTGACCTTCCTCTCAGCATTCGCAACAGCAACACCTACACCTGCGAGCTTTATGAGAGAAAGGTCATTTTCGTTATCACCGATTCCGAGCGTGTACTTTTTGTCAATTCCTACGATTTGTGCAAGCTCAAGCATTGCCTCTCCCTTGCCCGAATTTTTCGGAAGAAGCTCATAATAGTGCTTATAGCTTTGTATGAAGGTGTATCTGTCCGCATATTCGGAGTCAGCTATCATTTTTCTCAGCGTCGGCATATCCTCAACCTCAACCATAAAAATCACCTTTTTCCACGGCTCTGTTACAGCGGTATGCTCTGCCATAATTTCAGGAAGCTGCTCTATTTGAGAATGTTCTCTTGTAAGTCTGTTTGTTCGGGTGTAATAGGTTTTATCATTGGTGCATACTTCAATCCCCGCCTGCGGGAGGTTATCCTGAACAAATTCGACAACCTGTGCTGCGTCTTTATCGACAAACCTTTCCCATATAATTTTGTCATTATTAAAATCGTATATTGCTGCACCGTTAAAGCAAATCATCGGTATATTCGGCACAACGTATCGGAGTGCAAGCTTTGCACCGTGTGGAACTCTCCCTGTCGAGAAGGTAAACTTGCCACCCTCAGCCATAAAATACTCAATAGCAGTCTTGTTTTCTTCTGAAATATTCTTATCTGTATCAAGCAGTGTTTCGTCAAGGTCACTGCATATAAGTATTCCGTCAAATTTTCCCATTATGTAATCCCCCAGATTAGTCCTTGTTTAGTTCTTTGTAACATAGCATACACTGTCACAGATGTCAAAAGCAGCCTGCTTATGGCTGACAATAATACAGGTCTTGTCGGTCATTGAGCGTATTGCACCCAAAAGAGCAAGCTCTGTTTCCGAATCAAGTGCAGAGGTGGACTCGTCAAGAAGCAGAACAGGTGCATCATACAAAATCGCACGTGCGATTGAAATACGCTGTGCCTGCCCTTCGGATAGTCCGAGACCTTTTTCACCGATTTTTGTATCAAGACCTTCGTCAAGCTTTTCGATAAAATCCCAAATCTGTGCCACCCTTGCAGCGTGTATTATTTCCTCTTCGGTCGCTTCGGGACGTGCAAATGAAATATTCTCACGAAGTGTTCCCGATAGTATCATATTTCCCTGCGGTACATAGGAAAATAAGCGTCTTGTGTTTCTGCCGACTTTATATGTACCGTCACCTGCGGATAGTGTTATACTGCCGCTTTCAGGTTTCAATATTCCGAGCAGAAGCTTGACCGAGGTGCTCTTTCCCGCCCCAGACTCGCCTGCCACAACCACACATTCGCCTTTCTTTATACGCATATTTATTCCGGATACCACTGAATCCTCCGCATATCGGAAGGTTACATTGTCAAATACAATTTCTTTAAGGTTATCGTAAATGTTATCGGGGATAATGTCGCCTGTTTTTTCCTCATCGGGAAGGTATTCGATTTCCAAAAGTCTTTCTGCTGATGCCGCAACTGCAAAGGCTTGCGGAACAAGGCTTGATATACTCTTAAACGGGGACTGTATCTTATTTACAAGCTGTAATATCGCCGTCAAGTCACCATAGCTCAAAATACCTGTCGACAGCTTATGAGCACCGTATGCCAGTGCAAAATAATAGCCTGCATTAAAAATAAGAAACATTCCCACGTTTGCAACAATAGAAACAAGAACTCTGACAACCTTCAAATGATAGCTTCTTCTCTGGAGCATTTCAGCGTGGTCGAGTGATGTTTCCTCGCTGCAAAATGACTTAATTACAAGCAAATTCTGCAAAATTTCGAGCATAAAGGACTTCGTTTCACCGTCTGCGGCCTGACATTTCTTGTGGAGCTTTTTATATTGAGTGGAATAAAGTCTTGCACCGATTCCTACCAAAGGTCCGACAGCAAGAATTATCAGTGCGAGAGTACGGTCAATATTCAACAGCATCACAAAGCCGCCGATAATACTTGTAATAAACAGTGCGGCAGACGGAATTATTCCGATAATACCATTCACAATCACATTAACGTCACTGTTAAGACGGTTTAGAAGCTCACCCGAATGATACCTTGCTACCGACAAGTATTCCTTGTCCATCATTTTTTTGAAAACATATCGCTTGAGTGAAATTTCAAAGCGTGACATTGCGTGTACATTCATAAAATTTATACCAATCTGCAAAGAGAGCTGAATCGCAAGAAGCAGAACGAGAACAAGGGAAGCCCTTGTAAGGCTGCCCTCCAAAACTCCTGTAGCAATGTCGATTACATTCTTCGATGCAGTTACAAAGCTAAGCTGCAAAAGAGAATAAACGACACTCAGTACTGTCAGCATAAATATGAATGTACGGCTTTCACGGCTATTTTTCCAAAGCCATTTCCAAACCCTGTTATCTTTTTTCAAGCTTTAAGCCTCCCGAATTATCTTATATAGCCTCTCGACTCAAAAATGTCAAGTGCGTCAGGTACTGCACTTATATCCTGAACAGGCATTTCTATATCATCATAATAGCAGATTTCATCAAGCCTTTTGAATACATAACCGCAGGACTTGAGATATTCAATAACATCGGGAAGTGATTTAACGGTAGCCGTTCTTGAGCTGTTATCCTCCATCAGAAGAACAATAGGCTTTGAGCCTGCATAATCCTTTACATAGCTCAGAATTTCAGCAGCAGTGCGTGAGCCGTTGTCACCGTTATCGACGCTCCAGTCAATGAAATAGTAGCCATTCTCAGCAAGCTTTGCACGGTATTCCTGTTTTACAGAGCCGTAAACTCCCGAATTAAAGCTGCCGCCGGGCATACGAACGAGCTTGTATGCTGTCTCTCCGGTAATTTCTCCTATTAAAGCGTCGGTTTTTGTTACCTCATCAAAAAATGCGTCCCAGCTTGTATATATAGTGCTGTATTTTTGTGTATATGTATGATTTGCAAGAAGATG
>JAFULX010000028.1 GCA_017483065.1 Clostridia bacterium
ACAGCTGACCGAAAGCGTACAGTATTGCTTACTCTCTGCCTCCTCTGTCGGTGTCGGGGTTGGGGTTGGTGTCGGCGTTTGAGTCGGGGTTGGGGTTACTGTCGGGGACAATGTCGGTGTGACCTCAGGTGTGGGTACAATTGTAGGTGTCGGGGTTGGTGCTGAAACAGCAGGTGACGGAGATGGCACCTCTGCCATCTCCGTCATCTCACTATTATCTATTGTTACAGCTTCATTGTTGCCACAGCCTGCCAAAAGCATTAGGGCGGCAAGCAGTGCTATAATCAATTTTCTCATTTTTCAATATTCTCCAATAAGTTATATACCAAATTCGCAGCTTCTCCTCTTGTAAGGTTGTCCTGCGGTCTTATACCGCTTTCGGTATCTATCAGACCGCTGCCTACACAGTACGAAACGGAGCTTATCGCCCAGATAGATACACCCTCGTCCATTATTACCGCAGCCGTCATTTCCGCATCGAGCAGCTTCATTGCACGAATTGCAAACGCCATACCCTGCTCACGTGTTACCTGTGTATCAGGACTAAAAATCGTTTCCGACATACCCATTACAATGCCGTTTTTATATGCTGCGGAAATTGTACCGTAGTACCATGCGTCCTCTTTAACATCTTCAAACACGCTGACAGCGTCCTCCTCAAGAGCAATCGCCTTTACTATTATAGTCGCAAATTCCGCTCTTGTCAATTCCTTTTCGGGTGCAAATGTACCGTCACCGTAGCCGCTGATAATTCCCTTTTGTGCCAATTCTTCAATTTGCTTTTTATATACGTTTCCGTCAATATCAGTAAAAGCGGAGCTTTCTTCCTCTTTTTCCTCCTCTTTTTCTGTAGTCACCTGTGACAGGCTTCCGCCCGAGCGTCTGTCACCAATATCCTTGCCGAGCTGACAGCTGAACTGCCATTTGATTACATCACCGTCTGAAACCTCACAGTCTGACGCACCGACAGACAGAAAATCGCCGTCCACGCTGACCATCCAGCCCGACATACTTCCACCGTCCGATTGACCGAACGAGCTTACCTTATACCCGTCGGAAAGACGGAAATTCTTAATGGCACTCAAGTAAAAATTCTCGTCCGCGCTGCCTGTCATTTTATAGTCTATTCCAAGTGCGTCAAGCAATCTCAGCGTTACCTTGGCAACGCTCTCGCCCTCATAATACGGAACCTCGGTTGCGGATATTATAACACCGAGCGGTGTTTTGAAATCACAGCTCTCATTTCTCTTGCCCTTGTCCTCAAAGCTGATTTTCACATATCCGTCAGCGTCGGTGATATCGTCAAATTCGTCTATCACCGTCGAATAATAGCTTCTTGTGTGCGTTTTATTTATTCCGCTCGCTACCGTATGGTCGCTGTCATCATAACCGTAATTGTCATCGTCATCTTCAGATGTATCGTCCGCTACGGCAATTTCTATATCGGGAAGTGAAATCGGCTTCAAGTCACCGCCTGGTGCAGAGAAATCGGGCGGCAGACCCTCATCACCGATAAAACGGTGCGAGCCGTATGCACTTCCCCATACACTGCCTGTAATTTTGCCATTTTGAAGGGTTATTTTATCCTGTGCATCTTCGGGAATTGTCACGCTTAAACAGTTAAATTCCTTTTCAATAAGATTGTACTGTGTGCCGACGCTTTTCACATCAGTATCCGCTAACGTATAACAAACCTGCATACCGTAGCTGTTCCATTCAGGGAACTCGTCACTTATGTAATATGCGGGATTGTATATTGCCGACATCTTCGGGAGCGGCTGATAAAGTCCGTCAAAGCTTACGGTTACAGTATCGCCTGCAACTGCCTTACCGTCGGTAAGGCAGTCAATATTTACAGTAAGATTTGCAACTCTTATAACACTGTAGTCGGTTTTTTCACCGTCGGAAATTTTCAGTATATTATTGCCTTGGCTCACGGGAACTGTGATACCGTTTTCGTCTGCCGAACACACCGTCCATTCGCCGAGCGTGCTTCCAACTGCGGCAACCTCTGCTGTAAGCTCTGTATTTGCAATCGTCAGCTCGCCGCTTTCACCCGTGAAATAGAGTGTATCATACTCGCTGTCCCAGTCAAGAGCTTCAATATCGCCGTAGCCGTCTCCCACCGTAATAACTGCAATACCGCATCTTTCCTTGGGCGAGGCAGGGTAAATGCCGTCAACATATATTGCGTCACAGGAAACCTCGACTATCGCAATACCCTCGCTAAGTGCTGTAATAACCGCCTTATTGTTGCCTGCGTTGCCGTTTGACAGCGTTTCGATTTTAATTATGTCCTCGCCTGACAGAACCGTATAGTTAAAATCAGGCTCAATCATTGTATTGGAAACGGTATCGTTTACAATCTGCCACGGTGCACGGTATGCACGCAATGTAAAGCTTTCGTCCACTGCAAGCGATATTCTGTTTCTTTCGTTGATGTTCAGAAGAACGCTTGCCTCCTGCCACGATTTACGTACCGTTTCGGTCTTTTCGGCAAAGTCTATAACAATTCTGTCCGATTCGATATCACCGAGATAGCCCGCCTCTGTAAGCTCTCCCTCGCAAGTTGCACGGTAGCTTGCCGCCAAAGCATTTTCAACATCAAATGTGTAGTCTGTCGTGCCGTCGTCAAGCTCTTGTGTACTGACTGCGTCAAGCTTTACCGTTTTGTAGTTTGCCTCCTGATTATAGACAGCCGCCACAGCACCCTCGGATACGTTTACCGTAAACAGCTGCTGGGCAAATGCCGCCTGCCTGACGCTCATCAAAAGAACAAGCGACATAACCAGTGATTTAATAAAGTTTCTTTTCATTTTTCCTTACTCCTTTTTTTTGCGTGTATTTTGGGTTAAAATTATCCGTTTCCACCTCCGATTTACCGCAAAAAAAGACTGCGGTAATTAAATTCCACAGCCTGAGTTTTCGTGTGTTAGGTCGCAAATCGTACGCAAAAAAAAGCGTACAAAACTACCGTTTCTGTGCCGAAGCATTTTACAAAACGGCATCAATGCAGGTCTTCCGACTCACACTCTTGCTTAAATTCAAAGCACCGCAGTCAGCCTTCTCAGTTTCCCAATGACCGACTTTCGTCGAAGACTGCGGCATAAGTGCACACGGCGACAGTTATCGTTCGGGATTTGCACCCGATTCCCTTTTCACCGACCATAGCTTGTTCTCCTGCACTATGGACGACACATTGTACGAGTATTCAATTGTCACACAGATTATAGCACTTTTCGTCGAATTTGTCAAATGCTTTCCTGTTGCTTAACAAAATGCAGATAGTTCATTGTTTCAAATATACTGTTATATTTTTTGCCGCATATAATCAAGTGGTCGATTATATTGATATCCAATTTCTTCATAATATCAATCAGCTCTTCAGTTGAGTGAATGTCCATTTTTGAAGGCATAAGCTCTCCGTTTGGGTGATTATGTGCAAGAATTACATACCTCGCATTTGTTTCAATCGCCATCTGAGCTATTTCACGAGGATAAACACCCGTGCGGTTACTTGTTCCTTTAGAGATAATGCCGTCTGTAATCATTCTGTAGTCAGCGTCGAGCATCATCGCATACAGTATTTCCTCTTTATAGCCAAAAAAATGATTTACTATGTATTCCCCTGCTGTATATGGAGTCATTTTCACCTTTTTCGCATTGTATTTATCAGCAAAATAAGTCCTCAGGAATACGAGCAACAGCTTGATGAGTACCGCTGTATGCTCCTTCACTCCGTCAATCTTAACAAGGTCGTGAACCTCTGCCTCAAGTACACCGCTCACACTTCCGAATCTGCTGATAAGTGCGTGTGCAATTTCATTGGTATCCTTTTGCGGCATTGCATAAAACAACAGCAGTTCAAACAGCTCGTGCGGCTCAAAGCCCTCTCCGTTTGTATTCAAGAAGCGGCGTTTCAACCGCTGTCTGTGTCCTGCGTGCGGATTATGCTTCTTTTCTTTTGTATCCTTAGGCATTGTTTTCATCCTTTTACATAAATTTTCCGTCAATTTTGAATAATTATTTAGTACACCAAGCTTATTCCACAGTCTCAAAGCAAGCTAAGAATTAACAAAATGAATATTCTTCTCATACTTTAATCACCTATCTTTGATTAGATTATATCACGAACAGGTAGGTTTTTCAATATATATCCAAAAAATTCTCGTTAAAAGCGGTGCGACAAACGCCGCACCGCTTTTTAGTCAATATTTGCAATTAGCAATCACAGCAATCGTTGCGAGATGAGCCGCAAGAATCGCAGCCGTTGTTACCGCAGCATGCAAGAATGAGGATTATGATGATAATCCAAACCCAAGAATCCGAGCTGTTGCCGAAAACACTACCGTTACCGAACAAACACATTTAGTTCACACTCCTTTTCGTTTGATAGTACACAATACGCACTTTCAAGGAGTTTTGTGCATAGTTTCATAAAAAATTTTTGATATCAAAATACGCACCGCTCGGACAAAAACTTTCCGAACAGTGCGTTTTGTTCATAGTATTTCCTACTCTTTAATACACACGTCTTGCACCGACATATGTACTGTAGCTGCACATATGGTCTAATGTAGTGTAGCAAACGGTCTTACCCGGACTTGGTGAGTGAAGAACCTTGCCGTTACCTGCATAAATACCGACGTGCGTGATGCTTCCGCCCTTAGAGAAGAATACCAAATCGCCTGCCGCAAGATTTGCTCTTGAAACAGCAACGCCGTTCTTGTATTGGTCACGGGACGAGCGGTTAACCGATATACCGACCTTCTTCATAACATACTGAACAAGACCCGAGCAATCGAAGCCCGACGGCGAAGAGCCGCCGTAAACGTATTTCGTACCTATGTATTTTTCAGCCTCCGCAATGATTTTTGCACCCATTGAGGAATTTACCGCAACAACAGCTTCCTTTTTGGTTGAGCCACTTGTTTTTGCGGTTACATTTGCCGCTCTCTGAGCAGCAGCCGCCTTTTTTGTGTTATAATCGGCAAGTGCGGCGTCATCAAGAACTGCACTTGAGATAACATATGCAACGCCGTTTCCGTTTACAATCTTCGTCCATTTACTACCCTGACTAATAATAGTACAGGTATCGCCGTTTTTAAGGCTCGCAACTGCCTCGGCATTTTCGGACGGAGCATTTCTTACATTAACATAGCTGCTGTTTGTAACAACAGTACCCTTTTTGGAAACACTGCTTATTCTGTCCGCTCTTGCGTTGTCAACGTCTGTTCTCTGCACCATATCGCCGACCGTCACATAGCTTGACATAACATAGCCTGTATCGTAATCAGCACCGAAAATAACCTTTAGCCAACCGTTTTCCGTTCTGTCCGTTATGTAAAGCACCGCTCCGTCAGCCACCTGATCAATTACCACAGAGCCGTCCTCGGAGGGTTTGTTTCTCACATTGAGTTTGCCGCCCGAAACCGAAGCTGTTGCTGTTTCATACATCGTAGAGGAGAGCATTTCTCTCTTGACCTGTTCAAAATCGAAGGAAATAAGGTCGCACATTATGTAACCTGATGTACCGTCAGAAAGCGTTACCGCATACCAGAGTCCGTCCTCCGAAAGTGCCGTAACCTCAAAGGAATCACCAAGGACAAGCGAGCCTATAATCTCCGCTTCCTTTGACGCCTCGCTTCTTACGTTGACACTTCCCGCAGAATAGCTTATGTAACCCGTTTTTACCTCAAACGCAGCTTCCTCAGCTTGTGCAAGAAGCTCGGAGTCGTTAAAATCAGCAAAGGCAGGTGTTTCTCCCTCGCCGTCACCGCTCAAAATCGCAATTGCCGCCTCATCAGCCTCGTCTGCCATCGCAGAAAATGTTCCGCCAAGCTGTAAAACTGACATTGATACAACTGTCATAACCGATACAAGTGCAATCGCCGTATGTTTCCAATTTGACATTTTATAACCTCTCTTGTATAAATTCCGCAAAGAATTAAATATTTCTTAAATATTACAAAATTATTATACACTATATATTCTCATTTGTCAAACTTTTTTAACAACTTTTTGTTGGTTTTGTAATATTTTTGTAAATTTACATCTATATCTATACAAAGGTTATACCTTTTGCACTATATTTAGTGATGTCGGATTTTATATGTTTTTTAACAATTTGAAGGATTTGTTAATTATTTTGTAACAATTTGGCAGAGAAAAAGGACTGAATATATCAGTCCTTTCAAAATCAGCTTATGAATTTAATAAATAATGTATCTCGTGTTCTGTCAGGTATCTCCACCTGCCAAGCGGCAGATTTCCAAGCTCGACCTTACCGATGGAAACACGCTTTAACTCTTTGACCTTCACACCGACAGCCTCAAACATTTTGCGTACCTGTCTGTTGCGTCCCTCGTGAATTGTGATTTTGACATATGTTCCGCCTTGATTGGAGTCGAGAATTTCAACCTCTGCGGGCGAGGTTTTATAATCGTCAATTTTCACGCCTCGTTTAAGAGCATTTATACCTGCCACGGTAAGACCCGCTCCGACCGTTGCGATATAGGTTTTACCAAGCTCAAATTTCGGGTGCGTTACACGGTAGGTAAAATCGCCGTCATTGGTTAAAAGCAAGAGTCCCTCCGTTTCATAGTCAAGTCTGCCGACAGGGAAAATGCGTGTCTTAATTTCCTCCGAAAGAAGGTCTACCACGGTAGGACGGTCAAATTGGTCGGATACCGTTGACACATAGCCGACAGGCTTGTTGAGCATTATATAATACTTTTTGGAAACAAGAGAGATTTCCTCACCGTCCACCGAAACTCTGTCCGCACCGATTTCAACCTTTACTCCCTGCTCCGAAACCTTCTCGCCGTTGACCTTAACTCTGCCGTCTGCAATCAGCTCCTCCGCCTTACGCCTTGAAGCCTTGCCGCACATTGCTATATATTTTTGAAGTCTGACAATTTCGCCCATCTGCCGAGCCTCCTTACCTTATGGTAAAATTGCACCGTCTGCAAGATTTACAGACAGTGCAATCGGATAAATCAATTATTTCTGCTGTGCAGCCTCAAGCTCTGCTTCCTTCCATGCTGCCCAGAACGGACTTGCAATGAAGATTGAGCTGTAAGCACCTGCAAGCACACCGATAATCAGCGGGAATGCAAACTCCTTAATCGACGGAACGCCGAGGAAATAAAGGAGTACAATAGTAATAAGAGTTGTTATTGTGGTGTTGAGCGTTCTGCCCATACTCTCGGTGATGCTGCGGTCAACAAGCTCCGAAACCTTAGCACCCTTTCTTGCCTTGAAGCCCTTCATATTCTCACGGATACGGTCAAAAACAACGATTGTGTTGTTGATTGAATATCCGATAATAGTCAGCATTGCTGCAATAAAGGTTGTATTAAGCGGTGTATAGGTGATTGCATAAACAGCCATCATAACCAAGATGTTAAGTGCAAGAGCAATTACCGCCATAACAGCTGAACGCCATTCAAAACGGAACGCAATATACACAAGAATAAGCAAAATAGCAATCAGTGTGTATGTGAACGCCTTACCCTGTACCTCGCTACCGAAGCTTGCCGATGCGGTATTAACCGACATAGGTGCCTCTGCTGTAAGACCATATTTCTCTTTAAGTGATGAGAAAATCAAGTCCTTCTGTGCATCGTCAATCGGCTGTGTCTTGATTGTAGCGGTTGTGCCGCTGCCTGCCTGAACGATAACGGGTGAAATGCCGAGCTTTTCCTCCAAAAATGCGGAAACCTCTTCATTATCGAAGCTCTGCTCCATATCCACCTGCATTCTTACGCCGCCCATAAACTCAATATCGAAGTTAAATCCGCCGTTTACAAAGTACATAACAATACCTGCAACGATTATAAGAAGCGGCAAAAGCAGGAATTTAACCTTATTTGCTGTTACATTCATAGTTTTCATATTCCGCACCTCCTTACTGCTTGCAGAAGAGCTTGCGGTTTCTGATGTTAAGTCCGACAAGCTGCTTGAGCAGGAACTTTGTAATAATAATTGCAGTGAGCATACTTACAACAACGCCCAGACCAAGTGTTACCGCAAAACCACGGATTGTACCGATACCTGAGAAGTAAAGCACAACGCAGGTGATGATTGTTGTAATATTAGAGTCGAGAATAGCCGAGAAAGCCTTCTTGAAGCCTGCGTCAACAGACGCCTTGATGGTTTTGCCGAGCTTTAGCTCCTCCTTCATTCTCTCGAATATGATAACGTTTGCGTCAACCGCCATACCGATTGAAAGAACGATACCTGCAATACCCGAAAGGCTGAGGTTTACTCTCATAAGTCCAAGTACAAGAGAGATAATACCCACATAAATCAATAGTGCAAGGTCAGCCATAAGTCCTGGGATACGGTAGATTATAACCATAAACAGCATCACAACAAGGATACCTATACCTGCTGCCACAAGGCTTGTCGGAAGTGCCTTTGCACCCAGCTCGGGACCGATTGTATCCTTTGAAATAACCGTAAGGTCAAAAGGCAGTGCACCTGACTTAATCTGGTTTGCAAGCTCCTCTGCTGTTTCGGGAGTGAACGAACCCGAAATAATACAGGTCTCAGAGTTAATCTCCTCACTTACCGACGGAGCTGAAATCATCTGGTCGTCCATCATAATTGCGATGTAATTTTCGCCGCTCGCTCTTGCTGCAGCCGCTCTTGTAGCGTCCGCAAACTTTGAAACAGCGTCACTTGTGAGCGTAAGCTCTACATAAGCCTCCTGAGCACCGTTCTGCTGTGTCTGTCCGAACTTGTACTCTGCATTCTTGATGTCTGTCGCACCGTCAAGAACTGTTTCGCCGTCAGCGTTTACAAATGTCAGCTTTGCTGTCGAGCCAAGCAATGATGCAGCCTTGTCCGTATCTGTTTCCGACGGAATTTCAACGGTAATCTTACCCGCCTCGTCACGTGAAATACGAGCTTCTGTGTAGCCTGAATTGCTGAGTCTTGCCGAGAAAATAGCCTCAACAACGTCCATTTCAGTCTCAGACGGATTTTCCGCATTTGCCTGGAAGGATATTACCGAGCCTCCTGCAAGGTCAATACCTCTTTTGATTCCCTGCTCCTCATCAAGCACACCGCCCCAGCTCATATTGCCTATCGCAATTCCGAAGAATGCAACATAGTTCATTGCTGCGGCAATCACTATCATAAGGGCAAGTATCGCAATACTCTTCTTTTTCATGATTTTACCACATTCCTTTCTGTGAAATATAAAACATACCTTAATATTATACAGTCTTTTTTTACATTCGTCAAGCCTTTTTCGGCAGTATGCGTCAAAATTATTATTTTTTCAGCAAATACTTGATGATTTTTGAAAAATGAGATAAAATATCAGTAACAAGTTTATTATGAGGTCAGAATATGAGAAGATATAAAAATAAAAAGCATTTTCACAAAACACCGAAGAAACTGCCTGCCGTAGAAGGAACGCTTTCCTGCTCTCCAAACGGCGGTTTCGGTTTTGTAAATACAGACGGCGACTCACCCGATATATTTGTAGATTCGGATATGTTCGGCGGTGCAAATCACGGCGACAGGGTTTCCGTCCGTCCCATACGCCTTTCAAGAGGCGAAAAACGTACCGAGGGACGTATTATTAAGGTTTTAGAACGTAATATAACAAGGCTTACAGCCGTAGTTTTTGCCGATTTCGGCGGCACTCTGGCGGCAAGAGCGGACGATGTGCGGTATTATCCCGTAATCCATATACCCTACGACGCAACTCTCGGGGCGAAAAAAGGCGACAGAGTTGCGGTTGAGCTTGTTGCGTTTGATTATGCAGGTCAGCCCGAGGGTGCTGTCGTACAAAATCTTGGCAGTGCCGACAGCATCAAAAGCAAAATCGACTCAATCGTTTTCTCTCACTCAATCAAAACTGAATTTGACGAGGAAACGATTTCGGAGTCAGAAAAAATTTCCGATACAATACCCGAAAGCGAGATTGAAAAAAGGCTTGATTTGAGGGCAGAGAAGATTATTACAATTGACGGTGACGACGCAAAGGATTTTGATGACGCAATCAGTATCAGAAAGCTTGGCGGAAATATGTACAGGCTCGGTGTCCATATAGCGGACGTATCGCACTATGTCACGCCAAACAGTGCTATTGATAATGAAGCTTTTGCACGGGGTACGAGCGTGTATCTGCCCGACCGTGTTATTCCGATGCTGCCCGAGCGTCTTTCAAACGGCGTCTGCTCGCTTGTTCCGAATGAGGACAGGCTCACGCTTTCGTGCATTATGACGGTGACAGCGGACGGCGATGTGAAGAACTACAAAATCGTAAAGTCGGTGATACGCTCTATGCACCGTATGACCTACACCGAGGTCGACAAAATCCTGTCGGGCGATAAAGCACTGAAAAAGCAGTACAGCGATATTCTGACGCAGCTCGGGCATATGGATACCCTGTGCGATATTCTCACCGCAAAGCGGAAAAAGCGTGGCAGTATTGATTTTGACCTGCCCGAAACAAAGGTTATGCTCGGCAAGGATTACAGTATCGGCGAGATTACGGCAAGAGAGCGGCTGAAATCGCACAAAATCATTGAGGAGTTTATGCTGCTTGCAAATGAAACGGTTGCACGTCACGGCGAAAGCCGAGGTATTCCTCTTATCTACCGTACACACGCAGCTCCCGACCCCGAAAAGCTGGAAAGCTTTGCACTTTTCCTGCATAATTTCGGACTTACTCTTCCCGAGATGGATACAGGAATTACACCGAAGGCTTTGCAAGGACTTCTCGATAAAATATCGGACGAGCCGTATCAGGCAATTGTGTCAAAAAATATGCTGCGTGCGATGATGAAAGCGGAATACCGCCCGACCAATGACGGACATTTCGGTCTTGCGGCAGAGTATTACTGCCATTTCACCTCACCGATACGGCGTTATCCCGACCTTATGGTACACAGGGCATTGAGCAATGCTCTTGTCGAAAAACAGCTTGCAATGGATTGCCGAGAGGCAAGCGTTCAGTCAACCGAAACGGAACGCAATGCCGAGGAGTGTGAACGTGATACCACGGCACTTTTGAAGGTGTTGTATATTAAGGAGCATATCGGCGAGGAATTTGGTGCTGTTATCACCTCGCTGACCGATTACGGTATTTATGCCGAGCTTGATAATACTATTGAGGGTATGATACGGCTCGAATCAATCGGCGGAGATTACTACGTTTACAACGAAAAAAGAGCTGTAACGGTCGGAAAACGCACGGGCAAAGCCTTTAAAATAGGCGACAGGCTTGAGGTTGTCGTAACAGGTGCGAACAGCGAGCTTTTGCGTGTGGATTTTATGCTGAAAAGAGATTTTTACAGGAGAGATAAAAATGCAGTTTGAAATGATGATACCGTGTCTGTTCGGCGTTGAGTCGTTCCTTTCACGGGAGTTGAAAAGCATTGGAATAAACGTAACCTCGGTTGAGGACGGCAGGGTTTGCTTTTTGGGCGGATATGAGGAAATGGCAAGGGCAAATCTCTGGGTACGAACGGGCGAGCGTGTTTTAATCAAGGTGGCGGAATTTCACGCAAGCGATTTTGATACGCTTTATAACGGCGTGAGGAATGCTCCGTGGGGCGAGCTTTTGCCGAAAAACGCAAAAATCCCCATTTCGGGGCATTGCTTGAAGTCAAAGCTTTCAAGCTCGCCGAGATGCCGTGCGATTATAAAAAAGGCAATTGCGGACGCTGTCGGCGAAAAGTACGGGATTACGCATATGCCCGAGGACGGCAGCGAGTATCAGATACGCTTTTCGCTGCTGAAGGACCGTGTAACCGTTTCGATTGACACAAGCGGCGAGAGCCTTCACAAGCGTGGCTACCGTCAGCTTTCCAATGCCGCACCGCTTCGTGAAACTCTTGCAGCAGCTATGGTGTACCTGAGCCGTTGGCGTTATGAGGACGTGTTGGCTGACCCGTTCTGCGGCTCGGGTACTATCCCCATCGAGGCGGCTATGATTAAGCGTAATATTGCACCCGGACTAAAGCGGAGCTTTGCATTCGAGCAGTTCGACCAATTTCCGAAAGGACTTTTGGAAACGCTTCGTGAGGAGGCGGTTTCTTTGGAAAAAGACGTGCCTTTGAATATAATCGCAAGCGATATCAACCCCGAATACGTTACCTTAACCGCAGAGAACGCAAAAAAAGCGGGCGTTGGTGACTTTATACACCCCATAACGGCAGATGCGAGAGAATTTGCATCAACGATTTCGGGCGGTACAATCATATGTAACCCGCCATATGGCGAGCGTCTTTCCGATAAAGAGGAGTGTGCGGCACTTTATGCCGATTTCGGCAAGGCTTTTGCAAGGCTTGATAACTGGTCGGCATACATACTCGCCTCCTCCGACGAGTTTCAGAAGGATTTCGGCAAAACCGCCGACAAAACACGCAAGCTCTATAACGGTATGCTCCAATGCCGAGTGTATCAGTATATTGCGAAACGGACACGGGGTTAATCCCGTGTCCGTTTCATCATCTTGCTTTCATATTAAGACCGCTTATCAGCGTTCCCTTATAATCCATAGTTTCCGCATCGGTTTGCAGATGTATGTAGGAAATGCCGTGGTCAGGTGCAGATTTCATACGCACGCCGAACAGCTTTTTATCGTCAAGGTAAACATATGCCAGCTTCAAATCAACATCAAAGTCAATTCTGACGTCATACCATTCCCCTCTAAGCATTGTATCGGGTGTAAGCTTAAAGGAAAACGGCGACTGCTCGCCCGCATATTCATCAATCGGGTTAAACCATCTGTCGCAAAGAGCAATCTTAACACCCTCGCCCTCAATTCTCATACCAATTTCGATACTGCCCTTTTTACAGCAAGGGAAATTCCATACCGCTCCCTGCTTTTCCGAGAAAAGACGGGGGTCTGTTATTCTGCAAATTTGAAGCACCTCCGTGCCGTCCATATCGGGATTGGGTACAAGCAAAGCTCCGTTCGTTCTGTTCCACGCACAATGCCCAGGGTGTCCGAACTCAACAAAATCGCCCGATAGGCTCTTTACATACATATGTGTTGTGAGATTCCCCATACCCTCACGAAAATCCTCACTGCGTTCCTTCTCATAAAGCCAGTTCGGGTCAAACATCACAAGCTTTCTGCTTGCGCTGTTCTGTCCGACAGCAACAAGCACCTTACCGTAGGGCAGCTCGATAGCCTGAAACTGATGTACACTCTTATCTGCCGAGGATTTCATTCCGCCTTGAGTGCGGAAATCGGGATTATTACGGATACCGTTTAAATACAGCTCACGAAGTCCCGTCCAGTGAACGCAGTCATCGCTTATTGCAGCGTGGCTTACGTCACGGTTTGTAAACACGTCCTCGCCGACACGAACGAAGCCTTCATCGTGCGTCGGTAGCTCGTTTGCCTGATTTACCTCGGGCAGCGGTTGGGTATTATTCCAGAAAAGCAAGGTTCTGCCGTCCGAAAGCTTAAGAAAATACGGTGTAGTGAGCGTGCCGTGGAACGGTGACAGCTCGCCGTCCGTCCAGCTTTGACCGCCGTCGGAGGAATAGTACAGATAAAAGTAATCGAGCGATGTTCTTACGAGCATCATAAGTCTGCCGTCGGGACACTCGCAGAATATCGGCTCACTGCCGTTATTTTCCCATCTCGGACTTACCGACGGATATATAACCTCGTATTTCGGTGCAGATTTAAGCTCCACCACCGTCCAGCTTTCGCCGCCGTCATCAGAGTATATAAAAATCGGGTGATATTCACCGTCACGCACGCTCTGTGCAGTAACCGCAAGTCGGTTTTTACTTTTTATGTATTTAGGCAGGAATGGGTCATAAAATGCCATATCCGACACTTTTTTCAGAGTGTATTCCCTGTCATCGGGACCTCTTTCCGAAATTTTGACAAATGTGCCTGTTATCGGCTCTTCAAAATTGGAGTCGTTTTTGGTTATGACCTTTGTCGATGTAAACGCAAAGTATTTGCCAAGCTCGGGGATATACTCTGCCGAGCCCATTGTCCCCTCGCAATTGTCGTGATATTTCCACGAAAGACCGCAATCGGTTGACGAAATATAACAAGGGTCGCCGTCGTTCCACGGGTGAATTTTCGGCTGTTCGCCGTAGTGTCTTATTTCACCATCAGGCATAATGCACAGGCTGTTACGGCTGTCCTCGGGCTGTACTCCGACAACTCTCGGCTCGTAAACCTCCTTTAGCAAACGCTTATCCTCCTCCGAGAGTCTTTGCTCCATTGCTTTTAAATACCACATAACATCTCAATCCCTTTCTGCTTATAAGGTCACTTTGAGTTTACCCACACAAAAACACGTTGTCAAGTTTAATTTGTTAAAATGTCACAAATTGATACCCTTGTCCGAATTTGACTATTGCTTTTCTTTGTTCTTGGTGCTAATATATATGAGGATATTAAAATCAGGAGGATTTTTATGAATGAATTTTCCACGGTACTTCAGCAGGTACTGATAATTTTTCTTATAATGGCAGTGGGTATTTTCCTTTCAAAAAAGGGTATGCTTGATAAGAACGGCTCAAAGCAGATTACCAATATTGCCATAAACGTCGTTTCTCCTTCGCTTATTTTTATGTCGTTTCAGCTTGAATACGATGCTCAAAGGCTGATATCTCTGCTTTTTGCTCTTGCAATGTCGGCAACCGTATTTATCGTTTCGATACTGCTTTCAAACCTGCTTATCAGAAAAAAAGAGGGATGCGACAGTGGCGTAGAACGGTTTGCGGTGGTGTATTCCAACTGCGGATATATGGGGATTCCGCTCATTTCAGCCATTTTTGGACAGGAGGGTGTATTTTATACCTCTGCGGTTATTGCGGTGTTTAATGCGTTGGTCTGGTCGCACGGCGTAATGACTATGCAGGATAAGCTGTCCTTGCGTGAGCTTTTGAACGTACTCAAATCTCCGAATATCATTGCAGTCGTACTCGGTCTTTTATGCTATGTATTCCGCATAACCATACCGTATATTCCCGCACAGACTATGCAGTATTTAGCAGATATGAACACGCCTCTTGCAATGCTGATATCGGGTGCGACGGTTGCGTCTGCCAATATAAAGCAAACCTTCGCCAGCAAACGCATATGGCTGCTATCCTTTTACAAGCTGCTCCTTATCCCATTGGTGGCTGCACTGGTTCTGAAGCTCTTTAATGCACCCGAAACTGTCTACAGGGTTGTTGCAATTACGACCGCCTGTCCGACCGCAGGGGCAACAACGCTTATCGCCTTAAAATGTGGTAAAAATGCAGAATATGGCTCACAAATTCTTGCCGCAACAACCATATTGTCAATAATAACACTGCCTATTTTTACAATGCTTATTTGAATAAATTGTTAATTTTTGCATTATTTATTGACGAAATTGAATTATTTTGCTATAATCGTAGCATAAATATTCTTGTGAGGGAGTAGCAAACGCAATATTCTGCGTAGCAAGTCAACATCCTGACCGAATACGGTCTGGCTTGCTTTAATTTGCGAGACTCATGTATAACTTAATTGCTGTACAGGAGTCAAGCGATATTACAGTATATCGTAGCTCAGGTATAGCAGACAGTTATACCTGAGTTTTTTTCTTATCAAGAAGAAAAAAGGAGATTGAAAATGGACTATCACTCTAAACGCAAGGAGCAAATTTTAACAGAGCTTTCCACCGACGAAAAGCAGGGGCTTTCCGCCTTACAGGTGCAGGCAATGCAAGAAAAATACGGTGCAAACAGGCTGAAGGAAAAGAAGAAAAAAAGTATGCTTGCAAAATTCCTTGACCAGTTCAAGGACGTTATGATACTGATTTTAATTCTTGCCGCAGCAATATCCTTTACCGTTGCCTGTGTCGAGGGAAATCCGAAGGAATTTTTTGAGCCTGCACTTATTCTTCTGATTATAATAGTCAATGCAATTATGGGCGTTATGCAGGAAAGCAAGGCGGAAAAAGCACTTGACGCACTGAAAAATCTGTCTGCTCCGCACGCAAGGGTTATCCGTGACGGAAAAGAGATGATATGCGAGGCGTCCGAGCTTGTGCCGGGCGATATTATCAAGCTTGAAGCAGGTGATTTTGTTCCTGCCGACGCAAGACTTTTGCACAGCGTCAGCTTAAAGAGCGAGGAGTCCGCACTTACAGGCGAATCTGTCCCGTCCGAAAAGGACGCAGATGCAGAAGTTGGCGAAAATGCACCGCTCGGCGACAGAAATAATATGGTATTTTCGGGCTGCAGTATTACTTACGGAACGGCAACCGCTGTTGTTACGGCTGTCGGAATGAATACCGAAATGGGAAAAATCGCAAATCTTCTTGACGAAGAAAACGAAACGCAGACACCGCTGCAGAAAAAGCTTGCACAGCTCGGAAAATATCTTGGTATTCTTGCACTTGCTGCCTGTGCGATAATATTCGGTGTCGGAATTGCGTCAGGTACGCCTATTCTTGAAATATTTATGATTTCTGTATCGCTTGCAGTATCGGCAATCCCCGAGGGACTTCCCGTTATTGTTACAATTGTACTGTCAATCGGAGTTCAGCGAATGGCGAAGCGTAATGCACTTGTAAGACGGCTTCCTGCTGTTGAAACTCTCGGAAGTGCGTCAATCATTTGCTCCGATAAAACGGGTACGCTTACCCAGAACAGAATGACGCTGACAGAAGCATATACCGACGGTGCTGACAGTAGCGAGGTTATATCCGCAAACAACTCCGAAAGCGTTCGGAATTTGCTCCGCTATGCAACACTCTGTTGTGACGGCTCTATTATAATCTCAGGCGGCAAGGAACAGCACATAGGTGACCCGACAGAAACCGCAATTGTGCTTGCTGCGTATAAGAACGGTATGGAAAAGGACGCTCTGAACGAAAAATACCGCCGTGTGGGCGAAATACCGTTTGACTCGGACAGAAAGCTGATGTCAACAATCAACGAAATTGACGGCAAAAACATCGTAATCGTCAAGGGTGCGTTTGATGTTATGGCTGAAAGAGTAGTTTCGGGTGATTTGGAAAAGGCGAGGGAAATCACAAACGAAATGAGCAAGAAGGCTCTGCGTGTCCTTGCTGTTGCATATAAGGAAATCGACGAAATACCCGAAAATCCGACCTCCGACGAGCTTGAAAACGGTTTGACCTTTATGGGACTTGTGGGTATGATTGACCCGCCCCGCCCCGAGGCAAAGGAGGCTGTTAAGCTGTGCCGCATTGCGGGAATCAAGCCTGTTATGATAACGGGCGACCACGTTGTTACGGCGTCTGCAATCGCAAAAGAGCTTGGCATACTCGAAAGCGGTGACAGAGCCATAACTGGCGCTGAGCTTGACAAAATGACAGATGCCGAGCTTGACGCTGCGGTAGAGAGCATCTCGGTTTATGCCCGTGTTTCGCCCGAGAATAAAATACGTATTGTCAAGGCTTGGCAGAGAAAAGAACAGGTCGTATCAATGACGGGTGACGGTGTAAACGACGCTCCTGCCTTAAAAGCCGCCGACATCGGCTGTGCTATGGGTATAACAGGTACAGACGTTGCAAAGGGTGCTGCGGATATGACTCTTACCGATGATAATTTTGCAACAATTGTTGACGCTGTCCGTGAGGGACGTGGCATTTACTCCAACATCAAAAAGGTGGTCGGCTTTCTGCTCGGCACAAATATCGGTGAGGTAATAACGGTATTTGCTGCAATGATACTCTGGCAGAAAACACCGTTTTTGTCAATGCAGCTTTTGTGGATTAACTTAGTTACCGACTCACTCCCTGCTATTGCTTTGGGTATGGAGGCAGTCGAGGCGGACGTTATGGAGAAAAAGCCGAAGCCGAAGAATGAGGGGATTTTTGCAAACGGACTCGGAATACGAATTGTGCTTCAGGGTGTGATGTTCGCAATACTTGCACTTGTTGCTTTTTGGATTGGCGAAGCTGCAACAGGCACTCTCGAAGGCGGTCAGACAATGGCATTTACCGTGCTTGCCCTTTCGCAGACTATACAGAGCTATAATATGCGTTCCGACCGCTCGCTGTTTAAAATAGGTGTATTTACCAACAAAAACTTGAATCTGGCAACCCTTGTTTCAGTAGGTCTGATGCTTTTGGTGCTGTTTACGCCCGTAAGAATTGCGTTCAGCCTTGTAATATTGCCATGGCAGCTTTATCTTATCGCACTTGGTCTTATATTTATTCCCTTGGTAATAATGGAGCTTTCAAAGGCAATTGGTCTGATTAAGCATAATAATTAAAAAAATGAGCCATAATAGAAAATAAAAAGGAGATTTTCTGTTATGGTAAACAGCGATACAAGAGAGCTTTTAAAGGAATGTGACCAAGGTGTTAAAATGGGTATAGAATCAATAGACTCGGTAGCGGAAAATACCGATGACTTGAACCTGTCCGAGCTTTTGCTGAAATACCGTGACCTTCACGAGGGGCTTAAAGATGAGCTGGAGGTTATATTGAACGAACGCAGCCTAAAGGGCGAAGAGCCGAAGACAATAGCAAAGAGTATGGCAGCAATGAAAACAGGCTTTAAGATGATGATGGAGGACAGCGACCGTACCGTTGCCGAGCTTATGACAGACGGCTGTCATATGGGAATTAAGAGCCTGAACAAGTACCTCAACGAATATAAATCAGCCGAGCCTGTCGCACAGGATATGGCAAAAAAGATTATAAGCACCGAGGAAGATTTCGAGAAGGACTTGAGAAAATATCTGTAAAATTCAAACCGCACCCAGTTAAAGGTGCGGTTTGTTCGTCTTATTTTCTGTATTCGGCAGCAGCTTCCGTGGCACATTTTTTTGCTAAGCTGATTTTATCCTGTTCAATTTCTTCATCGAAATCGGAAAAAGTATTATTTTCTATATTGTTTCCCGTAAGCATCAAATACCAAAGCAAGCCGAGCGTATAGCGTCCAAGACCGAGGCTTGCGTGGAAGGTATCTCTGTGTATTTTTTCTACACCTGATGCTATCATCTTCTGAAAGGCTTCGCCCGACGGAATAATGAAATCTGCACCTATACTGTCAGCCGCCCTGTCATAAGCAGCCTTTACATCTGCAAACATTTCAGCCTGCTCCGTGTAGCCCAGACTCTCAAGCCGCTGACTTCCCTGCTCATATGCCCACGTCTGTTGTACTGCAAGCTTTGCTTTTGGAACACATATTCTGAAAAATTCGTCAAGCTTATTAAGATACGGCTGATATGTACTGTAATCGGGTGCCTTGCCGCTTACATGCTGAATGGTAACCAAGTCACGTTAACGGCTCAGGAGTGCTTCTTTCAGCGAAACATAAAAGCCTGTGCTTTGACCGTTCATTTCAAGACTGTATGCATCTTTCTCACTTAGCATATTTCTGTAATGCAGTGACAGCGGACAGCCTCCAATATAAAGATTGAATGTGTTAAGCTCAAAACCATCTGCTCTTGCAATTGCGTGCAGATATCTCTGTGCGTCCTGTGAAAAGCTGTTTCCGATTGATAAAATATTCATTATTATCCCCCTTTTGAATGTCATCTTTATTCTATCACAAAAAATCTCATTTTTCAACCCGAAAAGAAAAAGAGATGCTGAAATAAGCATCTCCTATCCAAGCAGCACAGGCTGAATTTGCTTTTTTTCCAAAGCAAGCTTTGCACTTTCTGCAATCGACGGCATATCAGCAACGAGCGAGGTCGGCTTTTTAATGCAGTCATCCTGTCTGAACGGTACAAAATATACATTTTTGTAGTTTAACAGCACACCTATATTTTTCGCCGCATTTGCAAGTCCGTCGTTTGTCGATACCGCAATCAACACAGGCTTATTGTTTCTAAGATGTGCCTTTGCCGCCATAGTAACCGATGTATCCGCAATCCCTGCGGCAAGCTTTGCAAGAGTATTGCCCGTACAGGGTGCAATAATCAGCAAATCAAGATACCCCTTTGGTCCGATTGGCTCCGCTTCTTTGACGGTGGTTATTATAGTTTTTTGGCAGATATTTTCCACCCTTATATTAACCTCTGCCGCAGATGCAAAGCGTGTATCGGTGGTGAATGCGTTCTGGCTCATTATCGGCACAATATCCGCTCCCTGTGCCACAAGCTCCTCCATCTGATTAAGTACGCTTTTGAAGGTACAGAATGACCCTGTTATCGCAAAGCCTATAACCTTACCGTTAAGCTCCATTTTACCCCACCTCCAGTTCACTAAGGATATTTTTTACAGTATCCTTAATTATGCGTCCTGCACTGATTGGTGCGGTCTTGCCCGGCAATGATAATGCCCATATAACACGCCTCTTAAGACTTTTCGCCGTTTCCAAATCAACGCCGCCAGGGACGGAGGCAAGGTCTATTATAAGAGTATTTTTATTCATCGCAGCAAGCTCATTTTCACCCAATACCAAGCTCGGCACAGTATTAAAAATCACATCATACAGTTCAATACCGTCTGCGATTTTGGCTGTATTCACAGCCCTTGCACCCGACCCTTCAATCCACGCAAGGTCACCCCAGCGTCTTGCGCTGACTGTAACCTTTGCACCGAGTGCCGTAAGCAATTTTGTAAGTATCTTGCCTATTCTGCCGTAGCCGATAACAAGTGCTTCTGCTCCCGACAAGGTAACAGGCATCTCGGAAAGTGCAATCCCGATAGCACCCTCCGCAGTAGGTACAGCATTTTTGACCATCAGCTCCTCACGGTTGTAATAGTCAATGTACGCAATGCCCTCTCTGTCAAAACGTACCGCAACAGCGGGAGGAATATGTCCTGCCAGCACAAGCTTCGTCGCACCTATCATTGCCAGAAAATCATCTAAGAGCAACTGCTCCTTGGCATACGGTGCGTTAATGGTGACATTATCGCTGCTTGCAGGTATCGGCAGAATTATCACCTCTGCCATTAATGCGTCGTGCATATTTTTTGCTTTTGTAAGTCCTGCCGTGTCAATATCCTTGTCAAAGCCAAAGATTCGCACACTGTACCCGTCCTCCGCCAAAAGCCCTGCAAGCGTCAACGCACGGAGGTCTCCGCCAATTACCGATATCGTTTTCTTCAATTCCGACCCCTTCCTTTCTGCCAGCGGAAGCTCCGCTTTTCTTTACACTAATCATAATATGTGAAGGGGTGGATTTTGGTTCAAAATCTTATCGTCCGATTGCTTCAAATATAAATTTATAGAGTGCGTCCCACTCGGCAATTTTTCCCTGCTTTATGGCAAGGTCAAGCTCGGGAACTCTTTTTACACGTTCAGTCAGAAATTCCTCGGAAAAGCCCTTTGCACCGTTATAATATTTCTTCGCAATAAACGGCGGAAGTCCGAGCCGCCTTTCTACCTCCGAAACAGGTGCACCGTCTGCGAGCATAAGCTTTGAAAGCAGCATTTTATCAAACATTGAGTTTAAAAGATAGAGTATTGTAAACGCCGATTCTCTGGTTGTTTTCAAGTCCTGCAAAATAGTAAACGCTCTGTCTGTATCCTTTTGCATTATACAGTCGGAAAGGTCGAAAACCTGCACGTTAAGCGACTTTGATACCATTCTCTTTACGTCAAATTCGGTTATTTCCTCATCGCAGGCACAAAGGAGCTTGTCAAGCTCGTTTTTCAGGTTTATAAGACCGTCCTGACAAACCGACACGAAATACTCAATCACATTCTTGCTCATTTTCTTCTTTGCCTTCAGTACCTCTCCCTGAACCCATGCAGTAAGCTCATAGGGTCTAAGATACGCAAAATCAACCGCCGTACCGTTTTTAGAAATCACCTTGTAGACAGCGGAACGCTTGTCAACGCTGTCCTCGATAAACAACAGTACGCAGTAGTCGGGCAGATTTTTCAGCTCCTCTGTCCAGAAACGCACCTCTTCCTCACGTGCCTTTTTGAAAATTCCGCTGTCACGCACTATAACGAGCTTTTTTTCGCTCATCATCGGATAGCTTTCAATTGCGTCTGCCATTGTTTCCAAACCGGCTGTCTTTCCGTCAAGTGTTATGAGGTTAAATTCCTCAAACCCGTCCTCGGGTATTACACCTCGGATTTTGTCAATATACAAATCACGAAGATACAGCTCTTCGCCGTAGAAAAGATATGCACCCGATATGCCCTTTTCCTTTATTTCACGCTTGAGCTTCATTACATCGCTTTCTTTTACTGCCATCTTAATTCCTCCCCATACCATGCCGCACTTATTTTTCCGCCGCCTTCGGATTTTAATACTATATCGTTCATAAGGTCAGTTCTCAGCACTCTTGCACCCGAATTGACATATTCGTTCACAACACGCTCTGCTGGGTGTCCGTACATATTATCCGCACCCACCGAAATTACAGCATAGTCGGGCGAGGTTTCGGCAACAAATTCGGCGGACGATGAAGTTTTCGAGCCGTGGTGCGACACCTTTACAACATCTATCTCACCGACTCTGCCCAAAATCTGTTCCTCCGCCTCCTCTGTCATATCACCGCCAAAGAAAAGCGCAGTCCCGTTATAGTCAAGCTTCAGTCCGAGCGAATAGTCATTTTCCTCATCAAGCACCGCAGCCTTTTGCGGATAAAGCACATCTATATTAAGACCCGAGTTGAACTCAAGCTTGTCCCCTGCACTCACATACAGAATTTCAGTTCCGTTAGCCTCCGCCGCAGCAATTACCTTATCCCGATACTCATTGTTTTCGGCTGTATCGGAAAGCATAACCGTATGCACATCAAGAGATTCAATCGCCGATATTATTCCCTCGCAATGGTCACGATGACAGTGTGATACAATAGCAAGGTCGATATTGTTGTAACCCTTCGAGGACAAATACGGCAGATAAACCTCGTCACCAATGTTATACTCATTGTCAGCAGTACCGCCGCCTCCGTCTATCAGCACGGTGCTTTTGCCCTTAACCTCGACAATCGCAGCGTCACCCTGCCCCACATTCACAAATGTAACTGCCAGCTTGCCGAAATCAGAAAATGCAATTACGGTGTAAGCTATCATCAGCAAGCCCACGCAAGAAAGCGTTACCTTGAATATCGGCTCTTTCACACGGTAGTCAACCGCAAGCTTTAACGCACAGCAAATGGTAATCAGTATGGCAAAACCAAGCATACTTGTCTTTGCAAGCGTTATGTAATGCCCAGGCAAAAGGGCTGCCATTTCGGGCAGATTTTTCATAAGTCCGATAATTCCCTCGGTGACAAGACCGACAACGCTCGCTGTGCCGAAAAGTTCGTGAAGGAGGAGCGTAATAGGTGCGGTTATAATGAGCAGCACGGTCAGCGGTGTGTAAACAAAGGTGAAAATAATACTGTACAACGGCATACCGTTGAAAAAGTACGCCGACAGCGGTGCAAGTCCTACCGTACCTATGATACAAATTGCAAGCATTGTTCGTGCGTAAGGATTTTTAATAAATTTCTTAAAGCAGCTTGCAAGCGGATAGCGGAACAGATGCAAAAGTATTCCGATTATTACCGACATCACAAAGCCGCTGTTGTAAATCAGGAGAGGCTCTGCTATCAAAGATGCGGTTATCACAACCGAAATCGTATCCGGATAATGCGAAAATCCACGCAGTCTGCGGTAGAACAAATCGACAAGATACAAAACTCCCGCACGGACAAAGGTTATAAAGTCCGCATTCAAAAGCACGAAAACAAAAATTGCCGCAACCGTTGCACGCTCACGGTATTTGGGACGGATTATCGTGAATATAAGCTGGCACAGCGAAATCAGGAGAAACATATGCAGATAAGACGGGTACAAAAAGCGTAGTGCCGAGGTGCGTACAAGTGTTTTCTGAAAGTCCTTTGAGAAGGTTGTTCTGTTGCCGAGCAAAACAGCCTTGAGCATAGCAGCATCATCATTGGAATAGAATTCGTCTACCGCCATACCAATTCTGCTTTTTATGTACTCCGACATATACTGCGGCGACAGCAGAAAGGCTCTGTCGTCAATAAGCTCCGTTTCCTCTGCGTGCATTTTGTGAGTAATACCCTTGATCTTATAATAGGTGCGGTAGTCGAACTCCGTACTGTTGTCGGGTGCGGATATGGTTTTAATAAAGCCTCTAAATGCAGCTCGGTTTCCGACATCAAGGCTCGCCTCGGAGGTAATTCTGATTTTTTCGTCGATATTCTTTTCTTCGCCGAGATAGACAAGCTTTTCAAGCGAGATAATGTATGAGTTGTAGTCGTCATACTCGTCGGGCATTTCACAAACCACACCTTCAAGCTCAACATATCGGTCAATATACCCGTCAAAGACCGTTGCACACGGCTCCTGCTGAAATGAAAGCAATATTACTCCCAAGAGAAAAAAGACAGTCTCGGCGAGCCTGACAGGCTTATAACGCTTTGCAATAACTCCAATTGCTGAAAGAATCAGCAGGCATGCAGAAAAAATCACAGAGAATTCACTCCCTGCAATCAACAGCAGTGCCATACCGCCAAGATATGCAAACATAGCCCCCACATAAAATGACATCATTATTTTCTCCGAGTTGTCTATATAACTATTATTTAGTATTGTATCATATTTTTTCTGTTTCGACAACTGCTTGCGGTAATTTTCTGTATAATCAATATTTTTTATGATAATTTCAAAAAAATATTGACAACCGCCCGATTTTATAGTAAAATGTTTACTGTTCGAAATGAACAAGCTTAATATGCGGATATGGCGGAATTGGCAGACGCGCATGGTTCAGGCTACGCCACCTCGGTGATTAAATAGGTTAAGCCGGATTTATCCGTTTTATATGTGAGGATTAAGCAGTTTTGCTTCTCCTCGGGTTACCTCTCCCGTGTAAAAATTAAGGGGTTAAAACTTAATATGCGGATATGGCGGAATTGGCAGACGCGCCTGGTTCTGCTCGCGTCATATCAGTGAAAAGTCGTTGAAATCGGTTTATCCGTTTTCATATATGAGGATTAAGCGGTTCGCTCCTCCTCGGGGTTACCTCTCCCGTGTAAAAATTATGAGGTTACAATTTAATATGCAGGTATGGCGGAATTGGCAGACGCGCATGGTTCAGGTCCATGTGAAAGCGATTTCATGCAGGTTCAAGTCCTGTTACCTGCACCATTTTCTTAGGTGCTTACGAGATTTCTCCCGTAAGCACTTTTTCTTTATCCTACACTTATCGGTTTGTAATCCCCATTGTGTGCAAGGGTTACATTTCCATCGTCATCGAATATCTCGCCGTACTCACCGAAGGGTGCATTCATTACTATCACCAGGGCAAGCTCGTTGTTCTCCATATCGAGAACTATGATTTCCTTTACGAGAAGCCGGAGGTTTACATTGCTGATTGCACCTTCTGCTATGATTCCGTCAAGTATGTCAATGCTTTCCTTGATTTCTTTCTTACGCTTTTTAACCGTCTGCTCCATATTCAGTATGTCTTGAATTTTGGTTTTGAGGTTTTCTATTTCGACCTTTCTCTTTTCAAGTATTCTGTCGTATGTAGCACGGTTCTCCATATCTCTGATTCTTTCAATCAGGATATTTTCCTGTTCAAGCTCAAGGTTTTCAATCATTGCTCGGTAGTCCCTTATTTTCTTGTCGGTATTTCCCTTGTTTGATAACCACTTTTTGACCTCATCTTCAATGGTAAGCCAGTTGTCCTGTGCTTTTGATTTCAGCCTTGACAGTTCTTTATACACAAGAGCATCCAAGTCCTTTTCCTGAACCCTGTGGGACGTGCAGTAACCTTTGTATCGGTGATAGCCGTTGCAGACATATTCCACCCTGTCAGGCTTGTCACCCCATTTTCTGATTTTTGCTACAAATGTGCATCCACAGTCACCGCATTTTAGCAGTCCTGTGTACCTGTGATAAGGATTTCCTGAGCTTGCTCGGACATTGGTTTCTTTCTTACTTTCAATAAGGTTTTGAACCTTGTCCCATACTTCTTTGGGAATAATCACGGGTGCATAGTTTTCGTGCCTGAACTGTTCTTCCTTTGGAACTTTCCTTCGTATCTTTTTTGCCTTATCGGTTTCTTCGATATGGCATACGAGTGTGCCTGTGTAGAACTCATTCGTAAGCACTCGCTTTACTGCTGTCGGGTCCCATAGATACCTGAATGTAATTGCCGGCTTGTTGTAACCTTGATTTTTGTTGTTGTAAAGCTTTTGGTAATATGACGGCGATTTCTTGCCGTCTCTATTAAGCTTTTCTGCTATGGCTTTGAAACCGAATCCGTCAAGGTACATGGTATAGATTTCTCTTACGATTTCAGCAGGCTCGTCCATAATTACGATTTCGTCCTTAATCTTATCTTTGTAATATCCCATAGGAGGCATATTGCAAACGCCTTTGTCTTTCTGTTTTTGACGATAACCGTATCTGACCTTCTTGCTTACATCTCTGGCATACATGTGGTTGATGAACTGGTTCATATCTATACGGAATTCATCGTCCTCGTTGAAGCTGTCTGTGTTGTCGGTTACACTTATAACCCTGATGTTGTGGCTTCTTAAGTATTCGATGAACATTGCTGTTTGAATCTTTTCTCTGCCGAGTCTTGATAAGTCTTTTACAAGTACGACATCCATTCTATGCTCCGCAGCGGCTTGATAAATTTCCTCGATTCCGTTTCTCTCGAAGGTCATTCCGCTTACATTGTCATCGAATGATTCTCCTGCGAACTGATACCCATTCTTTTCGATGTAGTCCATCAAAATTTGTCTTTGGTTTTTTAATGAATTCATTTCCTTGTC
>JAFULX010000029.1 GCA_017483065.1 Clostridia bacterium
AGGCAACACCCTCATTCATTTTATACAGACTCAATCAATGCGTATTTTCCGTCTTTTCTTTCATAGACAACATTCATTTCGTCGGTTTCGTTATTCTTGAAAACAAAGAAGCTGTGTCCGAGAAGCTTCATCTGCAAAACTGCCTCCTCGGGTGACATCGGTTTAACCTGAAAGCGTTTGGTTTTCACAATCTTAAATTCCTCGGTATCCTCGCCCCCGAGATAATCCTCACCGCTTATCAGAACGCTTTCCTCAACCGCCTCACGCTTGATTTTCTTCTCAAGCTTGGTCTTGTTCTTTCTTATCTGACGCTCGATAATATCCACAATCTCGTCAACGGCGGTCTTAGCGTCAACCTCGGTCACCTCTGCGCGGTAGATGATACCGCCTGCGAAAATTGAAGCTTCAACATACTCCTTGTCCTTGACGGTGCCTGCGACAATCCGTGCCTCGGGTTCTTCTTTGAAGAACTTATCAAGCTTGGAAAGCTTTTTCTCGATATAATCGGAGGTCGGCTTATCAAGTGTGATTTTCCTTGTGATAATGTTGAACTTCATACAATCATCTCCTCGTGCTTTTCTTTGAGAGCCTTCTCTCATTATATATTTACCCTCAAATTGCTTATGTTAAACATTTTTCTTGCAAATAATAACAATATTTGTTATAATCTCTATATCCCGATAAGGAGGAAAAGGTATGGCTTCAACTTCTGATAAAAAACGCATATTACTGATTTTGTCGCTCGGACTTATTTTGCGTGTAGTGTGTGCGTGCTTTTACTACGGTCACCCGACCGATATGTCCTGCTTTGCCTCTTGGTCGGATATGATGTACCGTGGCGGTGCAGGCGGTTTTTACACCTCGGACGCATTTACCGACTACCCTCCTTTATATATGTACATTCTGTGGTTTATCGGTATGATAAAAAACCTCGTCCCGATGCCCGATTTAATTTTCTGCATACTGCTCAAAATGCCTGCAATAATCGCAGACATACTGACAGCACTCGTTTTATACCGCCTTTCGGGCAAAAAGCAAGCCTCCGTATTCTGGCTCATTAACCCTGCCGTAATCCTAAACAGTGCAGTCTGGGGTCAGGTCGATTCGGTATTCACGCTTGCGGTATTTTTGGCACTGGTACTTGCTTATAAAAAACGGCTCATACCGTCCTATTTCGTATTTGCAATCTCGGTTATGATAAAGCCTCAGGCACTTTTTTACACACCGATTTTCCTTTTTGCGACGGCAGAGCGTACAATTTATCCTGAATTTAACCGAAAACAGCTCCTCCGCCATATCGTATGGGGTATAGGTGCGGTTTTGACCGCTCTTGCACTCTGTCTGCCCTTCGGACTCGGTAACGTAATCAATCAGTATATCGGCACACTTTCTTCCTATAATTATTGCAGTGTGAACGCATATAATCTCTGGTCGGCACTCGGACTTAACTGGGAAGCACTCAAGCCGTGCTACTCGGTATTCAGCACTATTGCAATAGTCACAGCGGTGATATTATCGGGAATTTTCTTCTTCAGAATGAAATCGCAGGGCAAATATTTCTTCATTTCGGGCTTTATATGCCTTTGGGTGTTCACCTTTGCCGTCAAAATGCACGAGCGTTACGCATTCCCTGTAATGCTTTTCTTCCTCGCCGCATACCTGCTGACCGATGATAAAAAAGTACTTCGCTGTGCCGTTCTTACAAGTATAATCCAGCTTGTAAACTGTGCATATGTTCTGTTCTTTACAGGTGAGCAGATAACAGCTGCGGACGAGATTACGGCGGTTTTTGTCGGTATTCTGACAACGGCTCTGACTGTTTATGTTACCTATATCGCCGTACAGCTGTGCGGTTTTGAGAAAAAAGCCGATACGACCGAAAAGAATTATAAAATTACACGCTGTGACCTTGCGGTTATAGCAATTCTGACCGCAGTTTACTCGGTCATCACGCTCACAAACCTCGGCGACCGCAAAGTACCCGAGTCGGGCATAACCTTAGAGAACAGCTCCGCAAGCTTCAGCTTATCGGAGAATAACGGCATTTCGGGCTTTCGCCTGTTTTTGGGCGAATATCACCTCTACGACGGCAACACACTTACCTTAGAGCTTACCGACGGCGGCGAGAGCATTTACAAAACCGAGCTTTCCGAGCAAAGTGTGTTCTGCTGGGAGGAATACGGGGTAAATCTCCCCAAGGCTGATGCGGTCACAATTACCGCAAACGGCATTGTACGGGTGGTTGAGCTTGTATTTTTGGACGAAAACGGTGGTATAATCGGCGGTAAGGGAGAGCTTTTTGACGAGCAGGAGCTTGTACCCGAGCGGAAAACACACCTCAACAGCACCTATTTTGACGAAATCTACCACGCACGCACCGCCTATGAGCTGCTGCACGGTCAGCAGATTTACGAATGGACGCATCCGCCGCTCGGCAAGGTGCTGATTTCAGCAGGTGTCGCAGTATTTGGAATGAACCCGTTCGGCTGGCGTATTGTCGGCACTCTGTTCGGCATATTTATGGTACCGCTGATTTATATTTTCGCTAAAAAGCTTTTCGGCAAAACTGCGGTGTCAGCCTTTTCTGCGGTGCTTTTCACCTTTGATTTTATGCACCTTGTGCAGACAAGAATAGCCACCATAGACGTATATGTAACCTTCTTTATAATGTTGATGTACCTGTTTATGCTGATGTGGCTTCGGGAAGGCTTTTACACAAAAAAGAGCCTCGTGTGGCTCGGACTTTCGGGTGTGAGCTTCGGTTTGGGAGTAGCGTCCAAATGGACGGGTGTTTACGCAGGTGCGGGACTTGCGGTGATATTCTTTTCAGAGCTTTACCGCAGATACCGTGAGAATAACGCAGAATTTGTGGAGCATATAAAACAGCTCATACTTTTTTGTGTCGGTGCATTTGTAGCAGTACCCGCCTTGATATATCTTGCGTCCTACATTCCGTATGTGAGGGCAGAGGGCGGCGGCTTTGGTGCAATATTACAAAATCAGATTGATATGCTGTCCTATCACGGCGGCATTGACGCAACGCACCCCTACTCGTCCAACTGGTACGAATGGGCGGTTATACGCCGTCCTGTGTGGTACTATTCGGGTGCGGACGGCGAGGGAATAAGTGCTTTCGGCAATCCGCTCGTCTGGTGGACAGGAATACCTGCATTCTTCTACACGCTGTATCTTGCAGTAACGAAAAAGGATAAAACCGCCGTATTCCTCACAATCGGATACCTTGCCCAGCTTTTGCCGTGGGCGGCGATTTCGAGGATTACGTTCATATACCACTACTTCCCGAGTGTACCGTTCGTGGTGCTTATGACAGGCTTTTGTGCGGACAGACTACTCGGCGACGGCAAAACGGCAGGACGTACAATGCTTTGCTATGCGGTATGTGCGGTTTTGCTTTTTGCACTGTTTTATCCCGTACTGACGGGTATAAACGTAAATCCGACCTTTGTGGACGACTTTCTCCGCTGGTCTAATGAATGGGTATTGGTAAGAGGCGGTTAAATTATTTTAAAAGGGTGATATGATATGAAAACAAGAAAATTAGTAATGACAGCAATGCTCGGAGCGGTTGCGTCGGTGCTGATGGCATTCAGCTTTTCCGTGCCGTTTATGCCGTCCTTTATCAAGCTTGACATTTCCGAGCTTCCCGCACTCATTGGTGCATTTGCAATCGGACCGCTTTCGGGTGCGGCCGTCTGCCTGATAAAAAACCTCGTAAACCTTACACAGACAACAACTGGCGGTGTCGGCGAGCTGAGCAATTTTCTGCTCGGTGTCTGCTTTGTTCTGCCTGCGGGGCTGATTTACAAGCACCATAAAACAAGACTCGGCGCACTTTCGGGCAGTTTGACGGGAGCGGTGCTGATGGGAATTATGTCGGTACCGATAAATTATTTCCTCACCTATCCGATTTATCAGAACTTTATGCCGCTCGAGGCAATTCTGAATGCGTACCGTGCAATTTTCCCGAATGCAGGCGGACTTCTCGGCTGTCTTGTGATGTTCAATCTGCCCTATACAATACTGAAAGGACTAATCAGCACCGCCATAGCCTTTGTGGTATATAAGCACATTTCGGTGATAATTAAGGGTAAATATTCGTGATTTGTCGGAAAAATGGCAAAAATATCTTCTATTCCATAAAATAATACTTGATTTCTAAGCCAAAATGTATTAGAATATAGGTAGGAATATATTCTTATAGGTAAGAAAGGAACAGCTATGGCAAATATCAGCTTCAATTACACAAAAGCATTGTCCTTTGTTGGACAGCACGAGATAGATTATATGGCGGACTATGTTGCTGCGGCACACGAAATGCTCCACGCAAAAACGGGTGCAGGCAACGACTTCCTCGGCTGGGTAGACCTGCCCGAGGCATATGATAAGGAGGAATTTGCGAGAATTAAGAAGGCGGCAGAGAAAATCCGCAGCGATTCCGATGTACTTGTTGTAATCGGTATCGGCGGCTCGTACCTTGGTGCAAGAGCGGCAATAGAGATGCTGTCGCACTCCTTCCACAACTCGCTTGACAAGGATAAACGCACCGCACCGCAGATTTTCTATGCGGGCAATTCTATCAGCTCAACCTACCTTGCAGACCTTTTAGAGGCTGTTGAGGGTAAGGATATTTCGGTGAATGTAATCTCCAAGTCGGGAACTACCACCGAGCCTGCTATTGCATTCCGTATCTTTAAGGAGCTTTTGGAGAAAAAGTACGGCAAAGAGGGTGCAAGAGGCAGAATTTACGCTACAACCGACGCCGCAAGAGGTGCACTCAAGAGCCTTGCGGACGCAGAGGGCTATGAAAGCTTTGTAATCAGCGACGATGTCGGCGGCAGATTTTCCGTACTTACCGCAGTAGGACTTTTGCCGATAGCTGCGGCAGGTATCGACATTGACGCTATGATGCAGGGTGCAAAGGACGCTATGGCAAGATATAACAATCCTGCTTTAGCGGAGAATGAATGTTATCAGTATGCGGCAGTAAGAAATGCTCTTCTCAAAAAGGGCAAGTCTGTCGAAATGATGATAAACTTTGAGCCGTCGCTCCACTATTTCGGCGAATGGTGGAAACAGCTTTACGGCGAGAGCGAGGGCAAGGACGGCAAGGGAATTTTCCCTGCTGCGGCTGATTTTTCAACCGACCTGCACTCAATGGGACAGTATATTCAGGACGGCAGACGTATCCTGTTTGAAACTGCTCTCTCGGTAGAAAAGCCGAGGAAGAATATCACCGTTGAGGCGACCGACGATAATATCGACGGACTTAATTTCCTCGCAGGCAAAACGCTTGATTTCGTAAATCACAAGGCGGCAGAGGGAACAGCTCTGGCACACACCGACGGCGGTGTACCCAATCTTGAGGTAGTTATCCCCGAGCTGACACCGTACCATTTCGGCGAGCTTGTGTATTTCTTCGAGAAGGCTTGCGGAATTTCGGGTTATCTTTTAGGTGTAAATCCGTTTGACCAGCCGGGCGTTGAGGCGTACAAGAAGAATATGTTCGCACTGCTCGGAAAACCTGGTTACGAGGAAATGAAAGCCGACCTCGAGGCAAGATTAAAGAGCAATTAACAGCCAAAGGCTGTATATAAAAATTCAAAGGAGGACAAAATTATGGTAGAGCTTTTGATTGGCAAGAAGGGCACAGGCAAGACGAAGGTGCTCATTGAAAACGTAAATAATGCGGCAGAGGTTGCAAACGGCAACGTGGTGTTCGTTAGCAACAATACCTCAAAAAATATGTATGATATCAAATCATCGGTAAGAATGTACGACACATCTGAGTTTGAGATTGCTTCGTGGGACGAATTTCTCGGCTTCATTTGCGGCATCATCAGCGGCAATTTCGACATTACAAACATATTCGTTGACGGTACACTCAAGATTGTGAACCACTCAATGGACGGCTTCGAGGAGTTTTTGAAGAGAGTTGAGGAAATAAGCAAAAAGTTCGATATTTCCTTTGTTTTCTCGGTAAGCGTTGACGCTGAAACAGCTCCCGAGTACATCAAAAAATACGCATAAAATATCAGCTTAGACTGCGGCAAAAATGCAACGGGCAGGGTTCATATGCGAACGCTGCCCGCTTGGTACGCTTTTACCGCAGACTGAGTGCTGTTTTGAAAGGATAATCATTGATGCAATATCAAAGTACGAGAAATAAAAGCATTGCCATTACCTCGGCACAGGCAATCAAGCAGGGACTTTCGGTTGAGGGTGGACTTTTCGTGCCCGATTCCATTCCCAAGGTTTCCATTGAGGAAATTGCAGGACTTAAAAATATGAACTACCGTGAGAGAGCGGAGTTCATTTTGAGCAGATACCTCACCGATTTCACGGCAGAGGAGCTTAAATACTGTGTGGAGAATGCCTACACCAAGGAAAAGTTTGAAACGGATAACATTGCCCCCGTCTATAAGCTGGACGATAAGGCTTATTTTCTTGAGCTGTGGCACGGTCCGACCTGTGCGTTCAAGGATATGGCACTCCAGATTTTGCCCTATCTTCTGACCACTTCAATGAAGAAAACCGACGAGAACGACGAGGTTGTAATCCTTGTTGCTACCTCGGGCGACACGGGCAAGGCGGCTCTTGAGGGCTTCCGTGACGTTTCGGGTACAAGAATTGTAGTATTCTACCCCGACAACGGCGTTTCGGAAATTCAGAAGCTTCAGATGATTACTCAGGAGGGCGACAACGTAAGCGTTTGTGCCATTAAGGGTAACTTTGACGATGCACAAAGCGGCGTGAAGAAAATCTTCTCCGATGGTGCATATAAAGAGCTTTTGGCGGCAAACCGCTTCAAGCTTTCGAGTGCAAACTCAATTAACTGGGGCAGACTTGTTCCGCAGATTGTGTACTATTTCTCGGCTTATGCCGATATGCTCAAGGCTGACGAGATTACCCTCGGCGAGAAAATCAACGTGGTTGTCCCCACAGGTAATTTCGGTAACATCTTAGCCTCCTACTACGCATATCAGATGGGACTGCCTGTGAATAAATTCATCTGTGCGTCCAATAAAAATAACGTACTCACCGACTTTATCAAGACAGGTAAGTACAACAAAAACCGTGATTTCCATACCACAATTTCACCGTCAATGGATATTCTTATATCCAGCAACCTTGAGAGATTTTTGTATCACCTCTCCGACAGGGACGATAAGCTTGTGGCAGAAATGATGAATAAGCTGAACACCGAGGGAGAATATGAGGTTTCAAAGGAAATTTTTGACCGTATGACCGAGCTTTTTGCGGCAGGCTGTACCGATGATGAGGCTACTCTTGCAGCAATCAAAAAATGCAGCGAGGAAAACGGTTATGTGATGGATACTCACACCGCCGTTGCGAAATCGGTTTACGATAACTACGCTGCCGAAACGGGCGATACCACCAAGACGATTATCGCCTCCACAGCAAGCCCGTTCAAGTTCAATCAGAGCGTTCTCATTGCACTCGGCGGCACAGCTGCCGTTGCAGGCAAGGACGAGTTCACACTCCTTACCGAGCTTTCCGAACGCAGCGGTATGAAAATTCCGCAGTCCCTCGCATCACTCAAAACCAAGCCTAAGCTATACACCTCGGTTTGCGAAAAGAGCGAAATGATTGAAGTTGTGAATGACTTTTTGCAGATATAACGCAAAAACGGTCTTGACAAAACGGAAAACATCATGTATAATATAAATAGAAAAAGGCAAGACCAAAGCGGTTATGCCATAGAGAGTATTTTATTAAAAAATAACGCTGCTATGTCAGGGCTGGCGTTATTTTTTTATGGAAATTACTATTAAGAGTAATAATATCATAAAATAAATTATGTATTCTTGTCCCATAGCTATCACCTCCTTACAAAGAGATGATGGCATGCAGTAGTGTTGCCCAAATCAAAGATTTGGAACACTGTTGCATAGGCACTGTTTACAAAATCAAAGATTTTGACAGTGCTCTAAACCGCCCAGCTTTTACGCTTGTTTAAGTCTTACCTTTTACATCGGAATTCTCCGACCTTGTCATTTTACCATTTTTGTAGAGTTTTGTCAAGAAAGTTATAAATATAACGCAAAAGCCGACCTGTTTCAGGTCGGCTTTTGCGTTGCCATCACCAAGTTGCGTCGATTTTGCACTAAAAAAGTGCGGCAACCAAAGCCACCGCACCGAAAAATGCAATGCTCTGATCGTCGCCAAACAAACCATCTATATACCACTATAAAACAAAGCATTATAGACTGAGCATACATTTTTACCGAAACAAAAAATAAGCTTCATCCTATAAGTGATATTAAATTATGGTTTATTTGGCAATTATTATTTTACCACATATTCGCAAAAAAATCAATACTTATTCAAAATACTTTTGACAAAGCTTACAACATATTGTATAATATCCTCAAAAGGGGGATATATAATGGAAAAAATACAGCTGTTAAGGGAAATCGGCACCATATTTGACGATATAATTGGTGCTAAGCTCGGACTTTACGTATTTGTGGTAATCTGCATATTCATCGTACGCACCGTCATCACATCATTCAGGCTTGACAGTGCGGTAAAAGCCGCCACCAATGACCCGTCCGAGGATAATGCGTACAGGGTTTACAGACTTTTGTGCCGTTTCGGTGTCGGAATAAATAACCACCCGAAGGATTGGGGCAGATTTCGTGATATGTTCTATAAGGTCAACGGCTCTAACCGAGTACCCACCGAGCTGAAGAAGAAAATGAAGGACAAGCTCGTGAAAAAGGGACTTTACATCAACGGAATGAAAATTATCGACAACTACGGTAAAAATACGGTTACTAAATAAACCAAACAGGCTGAAATAACGGCCTGTTTTTTCTTATCCAAACTTTCTTGCATAAAATTGTAGTACAAAGCATATCCATATACAAAAGCAAGCAATTTTATGTGGAGGAAAAGCTATGGAGAACATTTACCGTGACATTGCCGAGCGTACAAACGGCGATATATACATCGGAGTGGTCGGACCTGTCAGAACGGGCAAATCGACCTTTATCAAGAGGTTTATGGATTACCTCGTAATCCCGAACATCAGCGACCTGTACAGTGCACGCCGTGCAAAGGACGAACTTCCGCAGTCGGCGGCAGGCAAGACGATTATGACCACCGAGCCGAAATTCATTCCGAATGAGGCGGTTGAGGTCAACCTCGGCGACAATGCACATATGCGTGTACGTCTGATTGACTGCGTAGGCTACATAGTAAAGGCGGCGACGGGTTATCTTGAGGAGGACGGTCCCCGAATGGTGCAGACGCCGTGGTCGGAGGAGCCTATGCCCTTTGTTGAGGCGGCGGAGCTTGGCACGAAAAAGGTAATCCACGACCATTCAAATATCGGTTTGGTCGTCACCACCGACGGCAGTATCGGCGATATTCCAAGACAGGAGTATATTGAAGCCGAGGGACGTGTAATCAACGAGCTGAAGGCGATAAATAAGCCGTTTGTAGTGCTTTTGAACTCGACGAATCCCGCCTCTCCCGAGGCAAAGGCGGCAAAGCGTGATATTGAGGAACGCTACGGCGTGTCGGCGGTAGCGGTCAACTGCCGTGAGCTTGACGGCGAGGATATTGCCCGAATTATGGAGGCTGTGCTGTTTGAATTTCCGATTGATAACGTGCGGATTTCTATGCCACGCTGGTTTATGAGCCTGCCCAACGGTCATTGGCTTAAAAATGCGATTTACAGTGCAACCGTGTCTGTGTCGGACGGCTTGGAGCGGATAAGCGGCGTCAGAAATCTTTCCGAGCAGCTGAGTAACTGCGAGTACGTCAAGTCGGCTTACGTCGACGGCATTGACCTCGGCAGCGGCAGTGCCAAGGTGGAATTAAGCGTCTATGACAAGCTGTTTTATAAGATTTTGGGTGAGGAATCTGGCTTTGAGATTGAGGACGAGGAGGCGCTGATTACGCTGATTAAGGAGCTTGCACGCACCAAAAAGGAATACGACAAGGTGGAGCAGGCATTGCAGAGCGTATATCAGACGGGTTACGGCATAGTTTCGCCAAGTATTGAAGAGCTGTCACTCGAAGAGCCGAAAATCGTCAAGCGAGGTAGTAAATACGGTGTACGTCTTTGTGCTTCCGCACCGAGTATTCATATAATGTGTAACAAACCCAAGTCTTTGGAAGCTGCATAAAATGGGCATTTTAAAAGCACAGACTTTTTGGGTCTGTGCTTTTTGGGTTTATCTAATCTTATTTTTTGTTTGCACCATTGATATTATATTTTTCTTCTATTTTTGCCATATTCTCTTTTATAATATCCTTATCAAAAAATATAGTTGGTACTTCCTGCAAAATGTATGCCCCCGAGATAAAATGAGGTATATAATCTACATTTATGTAGCATTGTGGGTATAAAATAATCTTCGTGTTAACTATATCATTATCTTTCGCCAATTGTATTTTTTTGCTACCTTTATTGTTTTTTATAATATTTTGCGCAATCTTATTAGAATAAAAATCGCTTTCATTATACACAATATTAACAGGTATTTTATCACTTATATTGTGTAATGTATTTATAACAGAGTTTGTACAAATGGTGTCAAGACTAGATGTTGTTATTATTATTTTTTCGGGTTTGATTTCTTGTGCTTGTATTAAAATTTCAATATATTCTTTATTCAGCATCAATCTATCTGTAAAGTATATTTCATCTATTTCTTTTTCGTCTTTGCGAACATAATCATTTAATGTATTAAAGTTATCAATTAGACTCTTTTCTATACATGCGTTTACAGAACTATATTTTTCAACATCAGTTCGACTACGCAAAAGTGATTTCATTCCCGAAGCATATTTAATTTGTTCTAAAACCGCATTTGAATATTGATCATTTGAACCAACTTCATAAAAATAGTCTTCATCGTTGCAATTTTTATAAATCAAAAGATTTTTTTCTACAAATTCCGTTGTTTCATAATCTATATCAAGGAGTTGGTAGATTTGGTTGTTAGATACCATAGAACTAGATATATTGTATGCTGATTGAATCTCTTTGTACTTTCTTTCGATTTCAGTACTTTTTTGTTTTAGGAAAGTTTCATCTATGATAATATTGTTATCAAGACAAGGATAGAATTTTGGAATTTTATTTTTTCCATTTTCAACATCAGCGAAATCTCCCGTAATACCATCAATATATAAAGATATTATTTCATGTTTAATTATTAATTGAGTTAATTTTTTTAATGCAGTTTCGCCTTTGGGAGTTATTGTTATAACTTCACCTTTTACATATATTAAATCCTTCAAAGACATTTCTCCAAGTATGTCATTTAATATATCTTCCTCTACACCCAAAATCTTAGAAATATCTGCAACTTTCTTGTATTTTAATTGTAGTAGTTTGAGTATCATTTCTTCTTCCAAAGGTAAAGGAGTTTCTTTACGAACCAAAGCATTGATTCCTATCTTTTTGAAAGGAATATATATAGGTGTTTTACAGATAAAATCCATTCCATCTATTTTAGGTATAAGCAAACTATTTAAATTGTGTTTAAGTTTCCACACAGACACTCACCTCTCTTTACTTTTTTGAATAATCTATAATCTTGCATGTCTCTTGATTGTTTTTCATATATTCTATTATTTCAGGGAATCTATTATCATTATTAAAATTATCAACTTGATTCATATCCCCTACAATAATAAGCAATCTTTTTGCACGAGAAAAGGATACATTAACTCTTTCTTTTTTTGTGGCAAATCCGCTATTTTTTTGACGATTGCTTCGTACTGTTGAATATATAACAATGTCCTTTTGTCCACCTTGGAATGCATCGACAGAATTAACGGGTATTTGTTCTGTTATATTAGTAAAAGACATATTTTTTATCTGCTTTCTGATAGCCTCTTTTTGACCACTATATGGTGTTATAATTCCAATATCATAGTTGTTTTCATTCATACTTTCATCTATCAACCGTAGCTGGTCTTTTATAATTTGAACCTCTAAATTATTCATAAAGGTTGTTGTATGTTCAATTTTTCTTTCCCATTTATTCTTGCAATTCGCTGTATTCAACCAAACAATTGCACAACCTTGATATTTTTTGATTTGATGTATTTTATCGCTTTCTTTACATCCTGTATCAACGGTATTGTTATAAAAAATCTTACTAACCATATCACCAATTACCGGATGCATTCTATATTGCATGTTTAACCGTTGCTTATTACTATCGGGTAAATAGTCGAAAAGACGTTCAAAAATCGTTGTATATAATGTCGAGGTGTCCAAATCACTATCCCTAAATACACGTTCATTCTTTTTGATTGTATCTTCTTCTAGTATTGGAGGCAATTGCATATGATCTCCGACTAATATAATTTTTTTTGCTTTTATAAACGAGATTATAAGTTCCGGAAAAGTCGCCTTTGCTGCTTCATCTATAATAACATAATCAAAGGTCATATCATGAATCGCACTGTTTGCCAAAAATCCTGTGCAAGTACCAGAAACCACAACTGAATTTCTTATAAAATATGTTGGTAATTCCTCACTATTGAATATCCTGTTTACCCATTCAGTAGCCAATAGAACAGACTTGAATTTTTTTGTTTTAATTAATTCGCTGTACTTTGTTTCAAATATTGTAATAGTTTTATTGGTTTTGTTTTCTTCTTTGCTTGAAAGGTTATGGCTTTGAGATTTTGCATGTGCATCAGAATATTCATAAAATTCATGTTCGTTAATGGATAATGCTTTTAATTCTGATGTTATTTGCTCTTTGCTTTTTTCTATGATGGAGGAAATCCATCGTTCTTTGGCATAATCCACAGCATATCTCGTTTTAACTAATTCGGTTAATTTTTCATCCTTTCCAATCCTAATAATTTGAGCGTTTCCAACATCACATACCGCAAGGTCTTCTAACATATTATCAACCGCAGTGTGAGCCTGTGATAATATTAAAATTTTTTGTTGGAAGGTTTTCCCTTGATTGTTTATTTTAATGATTTGCCGTATTAACTCTATAATTACTTTGGTTTTTCCTGTTCCTGGCGGTCCTTGTATCAAAGCAATATCTTGTGTGGACAGAGCTTTTTTTACAGCTGCTTGTTGATACTTGTCTAGTTCTTTATTATAGAATTCCAAATCTTGATTCAAGTTAAATGATTGAGCATTTTTGACTTCTGAAATAATTCCTTTGAATTGAGAAATAGTGCTTACATCACTGTTGTTAAACTCCTTTAACGAATTCTTTTCTCTCTTTATAAGGGATAAATTTCTTCTATAATCTTCACATAATACCCCTTTTTCAGGGAGCTGTACTGCTGATTTAGAATATTTATTTAAAATCACATAATATAAATCATTATCTACATATTTTGTTTTATAGTTTCCTATTTCATATATGATATCTCTCCTGTTTTTCTTTGTTTCATATATCATTGTGGCTTCAGGTTCAACATCGTCAAATTCATAATATGTAGATGCCTCAACCCCTAATTTTATTTCATTGTTTTCATATGATAACGACTTATAAGGTAGTCTTTTGGCGGATTTTTTTACACCATCTTCTAATATCTCTAAAAATTTATGCCATGCTGCAAACTTTTTGTTATATTCGTTGTTGATATTAGTTTGGGAATTATAATCTTCATAAGTGTCTATACAGCTGTTATATAATTTAAAGTTGCTATTTTCAATTGAGGTATTTTTATCTAAAAAAAGTATTTTTCCGCATACTTTATCTGCCCGACTTTTTTTCTTTTCCCTAATATTGGGTTGAATAGGAAATACTTTCTTAACGGTATAAATTTGCAAATCTTCGTTATATTCACATTCAAACTCGTAATTTTTGCCAATGAGATGTGTTATATATGAACCTCTTTCGTTTTCAATATAAACATATGCATTTTCAAAATTTTGAGGTATGTTCCTGTTTAACATCTCTTTTAGTTCGCGACGAGGAGATAATCTTTTTCTAAAAATATCTTGTATAATACCTGAGGCGATGTTAAAAACATAGATATTATTAGTATTTATTAAGTCATCTAAAACAGGGTTAAATTCTTCAATTACATCGTATATGGTATCATATCTATCCTCTTTGTTATGTGCTGTCATTTTGGATATAATTTGTTTTATTTTAGGATTTATTCCTACCTCGTCAGATATTGTTTGTGAAAGAACATTAGAGGGTGTTGGTTCTTTACCTGAAAGCAGATAATATATTACAGCCCCGATAGAATATATGTCACTTTTTTCATTAGCATTCTCATTATTCTGACCTAGTTCAGGCGCAGAATAGTAATTTGTTTTGAATTGATAGACTGTTCCATTGTCTACCAAATCCTTAATTTTGCTAATGCCGAAATCAATTACTTTTATACAATCATCTTCTGTTATCATAATGTTGTTAGGGTTTATATCTCTATGAATAATACCTTCTTGATGAGCCGATTTTATTGCCGATAAAATTCCACGGATCATACTGTACTGTTGAACTTTGTCATATTCTGACATATCCACATCTGACAAAGTTTTGCCTTGAATATATTCTAAAAATATAT
>JAFULX010000030.1 GCA_017483065.1 Clostridia bacterium
CATATCACGGCTTGCCTCGAACATAAGCTCACCGATAGAGGTGAAAGAACCTGAAAGTGAGTTTATCCTTGAAAGCTCACGGTCGTAAAAGCTTTTGGGGAGTTTGGTTGGCTTGTGCTTTTTGCCTGTTTTGATAACTATGATTTTTTTGCCGTCTGCAGTCGGATTGTATGTCATATAATCAAGTGTTGCGGTGTTTGCGGCGGCTATTCGGCTGTTTGTCAGCGAGGCGAGCTGATAGGGAGTGCAGCCTGACAAGCTTATGAGATTTTGCGGTGAAATACTGTTTTCGCAAAGCTTGGAAAATGCAGAAACAGCACACAAAAGCTGTGGTGCGAGCGACGGCTCGCCTACATCGGTGTGCATAAGAATTTCCGCACCGTATTCTGTGGACGGTAATTTTTTCACTGCATTTATAATTTCCTCTGCCCACGCTGCACCTTTGAAACGGTCAATGTCTATTTGGTTTACACTTTCCTTAATGTTGCTGTCGGTGCGTGACAGGATTATTCTGCCGTCGCTGCGTTTACGGTACGCTGTATGTGCACCGAAGGAAAGGCTTAATCCAACCTCGGCGGTTTCGCACCTGAAAATACACACCGAAGCAGGACAGAAAAAACTGTCCGCAATACCGCCGTCACGTCCGTGCCGCTTATAAAAATCGGTTTTTATATCCTGCATTCCTGTTTTGCTCCCTTTTGCTTTTTTTTTTGTTAGGTTATGTTATTTTTTATCAAATATACAACACAGGTTTATTCTCTTAACCTTGATTATTTTGTGTAGAACTGTTGGATTTAGATGCAGAACAAAAGAAACGCACCCGATGGCGTACGAGTGTACTCCGGGTGGTGCGTTTCGTTTGTAATTCAATATTTAGTTGAATGGTCTGCGCTAAATACAACAGTTCTACTCCAGAGGAATACCGTTGGCGTCTGTGGTTATATGGTCGCACAAAATCAGTATTCCCTCGATAAGCCCCCATATAGCACCTATACCAAAGCAGAAGCTGAGCAGTATTTGTGCAATACCCTTGCCGTTATAGCCGAGGTAGAAATTGTGAACACCCCAGCCGCCGAGCAATATGCCGAGAATACCTGCGACAAGCTTGGACTTTCTTTTTGCACCGAGCGGAACATTATTAAGTGCCGCACCGCATTTGGTGCAAACCGATGCCTCAGCGGTAACAGCTTCGCCGCAGTTGGCACAATAGCCTGACCCCTCGCCGATATTCACTCCGCAGCCAAGACATACGCTTGCGTTGGGCAGGGTTTCTTTTCCGCAATTTTTACAATACATAATAATGCCTCCCTTATATTTATTTGAAGAAATAAACAAGCTTAATAATGTAATTTATCAAAAAGCCTGCTGCAATCAGGATAAGCACGACTCTGTCCAATGCCTTCCTTTTGAAAAGCCGTCCGTCGGTCATTGCATATAAGAATATGAGCGGCAGAGTAAACACCATCGGGTGAAAGGAAAATGCCGTCCGAAAATCGAGTCTTGCAAGTGCTTTTGCTGCACGCATCATACCGCAGCCGGGACAAATGATGCCGAAATGCTTTAAAAATACGCACTCAAACCCTGTCACATATGCAAATATAAATACCGAAATAAGACACGCCGCTATAAGCAGTCTTTTTGAAATATTACTTCTCATACTATCATTATACCGCAGGTGCGAAAATTGTCAAGAAAAATCCCGAATTGTCCTTAAATTGTTAATTTACTCCCAGTCGCCGTCATAATTATCTTCCATAATTTGGTCTAAAGTACGGTTTTTGTAAAAATCTGCCCAAGATTGAGGTTTTTTGGATAATGAACACACGACCTCAACGTGGCTTGTGTGCGGAAACATATCAAAGGCGGTTGCTTTGTCGGTTTTGTAACCGTTTTCGGCGAGGAATTTCAGGTCACGGGCGAGTGTTGCAGGATTGCAGGAAACATATACAATCCGCTCGGGCTTTGCCGAAACTATTGCACTGAGCGTCCTTTCGTCGCTGCCCTTTCGGGGCGGGTCGAGAATGACGGTGTCTGGCTTTATACCCTTTTCGATAAGCTCGGGCGTGATATCCTCGGCAGCGGCACAGTAAAACTCTGCGTTTTCGATGTTATTGTCCCTTGCGTTTTTCTTTGCATTTTCAATTGCGGGCGGTACGATTTCGACGCCGATTACATTTTTTGCGAGCTTTGCCGCAGAAAGAGAGATTGTGCCTATACCGCAGTAAAGGTCAAAAACTGTTTTCGTTTTGTCAAGCTCGGCATATTCGAGTGCCTTTGTGTACAGCTTTTCGGTCTGTGTGTGGTTAATCTGGAAAAAGCTGTGCGGAGATATCTCATAGGAAAGACCGAGGAGCGTGTCGGTGAGCGTTTCCTTGCCGTAAAGTGTAATATTTTTCTCCCCAAGCACCAGATTGGTGCGTTTTTTATTTACATTAAGTATTATTGATGTAATTCTCGGAGAAATTGCAGATAATCCTGCTGTTAGCTTGTCGGAATGGGGAAGCGAGTCGGCATTTACCGAAATTACCACCATCATTTCGCTGTTTTCGGCAGATACCCTTGTGAAAACACGTCGCAGAATACCCTTATGCGTTTTCTCGTTATAGAAGAAAATATGCTCTCTTTTGCAAAAATCACGCACAAAATTAAGAACTTTTGCGTTTAGACTGTCGCCTAAAGGGCAATCCTTTAATGGAATGACATCGTGCGAGCCACCCTTGTAAAAGCCCCACTCGCCCTTTTCGGAAAATGGAAAAACCATTTTGTTGCGGTAATGCGTCGGTTTGTCGCAAGGCACAAAATCCACCTCACAGTCGATACCGCCTATTCGCAAAAGTGCGTCTTTGACCGTTTGCCGCTTGAACTCGCATTGACTTTCGTAGGTCATATGCATAAGCTGACAGCCGCCGCAATCGCAAAAAGCAGGGCATAAAGGCTCGCAGCGGTTTGGCGACGGCTCGATGATTTCGGCAAGCTTGGCAAAACCGTAGCTTTTGTTAAGCTTAGTTACCTTTGCACGCACCACGTCGCCCGAGATAGCACCGTGGACGAAAAGAGTGTAGCCGTCAACTCTTGCCACGCCCTCGCCGCCTGTCCCTTGTGAGGTTATATTAAGAATATATTCCTTATTTAATATCGGTGTAGTAATATCAATCAATCCTTCTTGTTTTTTTACACCATTATACACCAAAAAATAAAAAACGGCAATACGTTCATAAAATATTCAAATTTTATTTATATTTTTGACATTGACAAATATAATGTAGAGTGCTATAATCTAATTGAAAGTCAAAGAAAGTCAAAGTCAAAAAAGAAGGTGGAGCAAATGGGTATATCGGACAGAATTGAGGCGTTCATATGCGAGCTTATGAAGGAGGACGACGGCTGGGTTGAGCTTGGAAGAAACGAGCTTGCGGGAATTTTCAACTGTGTACCGTCGCAGATAAATTATGTTATGAGGACACGGTTTACACCTGAGAGAGGGTATATAATCGAGTCAAGACGAGGCGGCGGCGGGTACTTAAAAATCAGACGTGTTGCGGTCGGGGCGGAGGATATTATAGGAGTGATACCCGATGAGGTAACGGTGTCTGCGGCGGCAAAAATCATAAGGCTTGCCGAGGACAGCGGCGTTCTGGACAAAAGGTCTGCAAAGGCGGCGCTCGGCGGTGTGCTTTGCGATAGAATAAATGATGAACAACGTTCGGCGGTGCTTAAAGCGATGCTTGATGCAGTTTTGAAAGACTAACTATTAAAAGTCAATAGGTAAAATGAAAAAAGTTGAAAAATTTTATCTGAGAAAAATAGGTATGGCAAACAGACCTCCAAAGGAAGCCTTGAAAAAAGTATTAGAAAATTAATTATGCAGTAGGCACATA
>JAFULX010000031.1 GCA_017483065.1 Clostridia bacterium
CCGCCCATTCCCATATACAGCCGCCTATCAGCTTGGGGTATTTATAAATTATCTCCCAGTAATCGGTTACATCACCTGGTCCGTTGCCCATTGCGTGGGCATATTCGCAAAGGAAAAAGGGCAGTGTTTTTCCTTTATTCTCGGCATAATCCCTTACAAAATCGGTTTCGGTGTACATCACCGAAAAGATATCGGGTCTGTCATAAAATTCGGGATATCGCTCACTTTCTCTTGAAGCGTCCTCACAATGCACAAGACGCTTTTTATCAACCGATTTGAGGTATTTAATCAACTCATAGTGATTTTCGCAGTGTCCGCTCTCGTTGCCCGTAGACCAGCTGAAAATGCAGGTGTGGTTCTTGTCACGGTGATATGCACGTTCCATTCTCTCAATATACGACTCAAGCCATTCGGATCTGTTACCAATCCAATCCTCCGCATTTTCCACCATATCGTACCCCAATGTAAACGGAGTCCTTTTCACAAAGCCGTGTGTTTCAAGGTCTGTTTCAAGCATCACATAAAAGCCCAGCTCATCGCACATATCGAGAAATTTCGGTGTAGGAGGATAGTGCGAGGTGCGGATAGTATTTATGTTAAGCTTTTTCATCTGCCTTAGGTCATAGAGCAAATCATCATCTGACATATACCAGCCCTTTGTCGGGTGCGTATCGTGATGATTGACGCCTTTTAGCTTAACAGGAACACCGTTCACGCAAAATGCCGACTCATCGCTTACAGAATACCGTACAAAGCCGATTTTGCGTCTTATAACCTCTGCTTTATATTCAAACACTATTTCATAAAGATACGGCTTTTCCGCATTCCATTCTGTCGGGTTTTCAACCTCAAATTCTGCCTTGCCCGAAGTCTCGCAGGAGGAAATCAGCGTTTCGCCGTCATACAGCGACACTTTGGCACTGCCGTCAAAGTCCACCAGAATTTTATTTCCATCGGTTTCAAGCCTGATATCCTCAATATGCCCGTTCGGACGTGACAACAGATATACGTCACGGAATATACCGTTAAATCTGAAAAAGTCCTGATCCTCGAGATAGCTGCCCGAACACCACTTACGCACCTTGACAAGCACTTTGTTCGTACCTTTTTCCACAAAATCGGTGATATCAAATTCCGCCTGCAAGTGACTTCCCTGACTGTAACCGACATATTTTTCATTGATGTACAGCTCAACATTCGAGGACGCTCCCTCGAAAACTATATAATGACGGTTATCGGCATTTGTAATTTCAAACTCACGCATATATATCCCCATCGGGTTTTCGTCGGGAACGTACGGCGGGTCAACGGGATATGGATAGCTTACGTTGGAATAGTTCGGATCCTCGTAGCCGAAGAGCTGCCAGCAGGACGGGACGGGAATTTTGTCCCACTTTTCAATGCTCTTTTCCTCTTTGAAATCGGCGTCATAATACTTAAAATTCCATTCACCGTTAAGCAGCTGATACGCACCCTCGTTTTCGGGTATGTAGTACGCACGCTGCGGCAGACGGTTTTCTTTGATGTGGGTTAAATCCTCATACAATCTCATAGCTTTTTCCCCTTTTTAGTATAAAATTGCAAATTACTGTTGCTTTTCATAAGCCTTGATGATACAATAATTATACCGTCATTATATGATTTACGACGCACAGTGTAAATAGACTATATTGCAAATTTATATGACTATCTTGCAAGGGTGATAATATGAATAATATAACAATGAATACACTCCCGAAGGATTTTAAACCGCTGCCGATCTATCTCAATACGGTCTGTGCGAATTATAAACAAGATTATCTTACCAGTCCGAACGGCCGTGACTTTCATCAGATTTTGTTCGTGACAGAGGGCGAAGGAATTCTTCACTATAACGGAAGAGTGTATAATCTGAAAAAAGGCTGTGCTTTTTTTACGTCGGCATATATTCCCGTATCCTATTACAGCACAAACCAGCTTGTCGTGGCATTTCTTACGGTAAAGGGCGATGCCGTCGACAAATTGACAAAGCATTTCGGCGTGGACGGATTTTTGTTCCGAAAGCTTGTTGATACCGAAAAATATCTTGCCGATATCAACGCCATAATAAGCGAATACTATACATACAAACGAGAGAGTATAATTTCCGCACTCGCATACTCGTTTTATGTCAATTTTTTTGAGCCTCAGGCACAGGAGTTTAATCAGATAAAGGAAATTTCGCTGTATATCGAGAAAAATTTTACGAAAAAGCTTACACTAAAAAAAATGGCTGCTTTGTACGGAATTTCGGTATCAAAGCTATGCCATAATTTTAAAAGCGAGTTCGGTTATACCGTTTTTGAATATATTCTGAATTTAAGGCTGAATTACGCACGAAATCTTATCCTGCTCAATCCTAAATCCAAAATAAAGGATATTGCTCTTTCCTGCGGTTTTGACGATATGAGCTACTTTTGCAGGGCGTATAAGGCAAAATTCGGCAAAAATCCGTCGGAGGATAAAATTTAGGACTTCTCATATCATATTTAATAAGAAAAAACAATAAAATATTGAAAAATGACTTGAC
>JAFULX010000032.1 GCA_017483065.1 Clostridia bacterium
GTCAATAGCCGCCTTTATAGCGTGGCTGCTTTCGGGTGCAGGGAGAATGCCCTCCACTCTTGCAAACTGTTCTGCTGCCTCAAACACCTCGGTTTGCTTAACAGACCTTGCTTCCATCAAGCGCTGATGATAAAGCTCGGAAAGCGTTGAACTCATACCGTGATATCTTAAACCGCCTGCGTGATTTGCCGACGGAATAAATCCGCTGCCCAAAGTGTACATCTTAGCAAGAGGGCAAACCATTCCCGTGTCACAGAAATCGTATGCGTATGTTCCTCTTGTAAAGCTTGGGCAGGACGCAGGCTCGACAGCGATAATACGATAATCAGCCTCACCTCTCAGCTTTTCGCCCATAAACGGTGCGATAAGTCCGCCGAGGTTAGAGCCGCCGCCTGCACAGCCGATGATAATGTCAGGCTTAATTCCGTATTTATCAAGTGCCGCTTTTGTTTCAAGACCGATAACTGATTGATGTAAAAGCACCTGATTTAATACGCTGCCGAGAACATAACGGTACCCCTCTCTTGTTGTTGCAGCTTCGACAGCTTCGGAAATTGCACAGCCAAGACTTCCCGTTGTTCCTGGAAATTCGGCTAAAATCCTTTTACCTACCTCTGTTTCGTTTGAGGGTGATGGTGTGACGGACGCTCCGTAGGTACGCATAACCTCTCTGCGAAACGGCTTCTGCTCATAGGATACCTTGACCATATAGACCTTGCAGTCGAGGTTGAAATACGAGCAAGCCATTGATAATGCAGTACCCCATTGACCTGCTCCTGTTTAGGTAGTCACGCCCTTCAAGCCCTGTTTCTTTGCGTAGTAGGCTTGTGCAATAGCGGAGTTGAGCTTATGACTTCCGCTTGTGTTGTTTCCTTCAAACTTATAGTAAATTTTTGCGGGAGTGCCGAGCTTTTTCTCTAAGCAATATGCCCTGACGAGCGGAGCAGGTCGGTACATTTTGTAAAAGCTCCTGATTTCCTCGGGAATTTCAAAATAGGGAGTTGTATCGTCAAGCTCCTGCTTTACAAGTTCTTCGCAAAATACACCCGAAAGCTCCTCTGCTTTCATTGGCTGCATTGTGCCGGGGTTTAATAATGGTGCAGGCTTAATTTTCATATCTGCACGCATATTATACCAAGCAGTCGGCATCTCTTTTTCATCTAAATAAATTTTGTACGGGATTTTGTTTTCTGACATAGTTATGTCTCCTTTCTGATTTATAATTATATGCTTTTGGGTAGCTATTTACGCTGCTTAGTATAATATGACACCATTATTAAATTTACACCTGCCTTTCTCTATTACAACAAAAAAGCCCTTAATCTGCATAAAAATATGCAAATCAAGGGCGAAAAATCTATTTTCCGCGGTGCCACCTTGTTTCGGGTCGATGAAAACCCCTCTGCGAGATACCAACATATCTCCGACTTCTAACGCAAGTCCTACGTCAGCGCATTTAACGCCGCCCTCGACAGCCCATATTACTCAGAGAGCCTTTGTGGAACTCACACCATAATCCACTCGCTCGGAAAGACCGACTCTGCCTTTTTTCTGCCTCAACGGTTTGTTGTAATATTAAATTATGGTTAGAGTATAGCACTGATAAGTTTATTTGTCAACAGTTTTTTTAAAATTTTTGTTCGGCTATTGACTGTAACGGAAAAACGGAGTAGAATAAATTAGGCAAGACTTCGGGATTTATGAGTAAAAAGCGGTGTTTGCCGAAAGATGAGTAAGGAGATAACACTATGACAATACAAGAGAAACTGAAAAAACAAAAGCTGCTTTTTGACGGTGCTTTCGGCACTTACTATTCCCAAATGTATGACACGAAGGAATTACCCGAGCTTGCAAACACAGCCTGTCCCGAACGTGTTCTGAAAATTCACAGGGAATATATTGAAGCGGGTGCGCAGATTATACGCACAAACACCTTTGCAAGCAATACTGTTTCGCTTGATATGCCTTGGGAAAGTGTTCGTGAAAATATAAGCTGCGGCTACCGTCTGGCGGCAGAGGCGGCTAAAGGCAAAAATATTTACGTTGCTGCCGATATAGGTCAAATCCCTTATGAAAACCGTGTATCGTATGAAGCGGCCGTGAAGGAGTACACCGAGATTTGCCGTACCTTTTTGGGGGAGGGTGCGACTGTATTTGTATTTGAAACCTTTTCGGATATTGAGGATATCCGTGATGCGATTGAGTTTATCGGGGACAGAGCATTTGTCATTGTGCAATTTTCGGTAAATCAGTACGGTTATACTCATTCGGGACTTAGTGCAGGAAAGCTGATTGAGCGTGCGGAAAATATACCTTACATAGATGCTGTCGGGTTTAACTGCGGCGTGGGGTCTGCACATATGCAGAAAATTATAAACAGCTGTAATTTTTCGGGCAGAAAATACAGAACGGCACTTCCCAATGCAGGATACCCGAAGTATGTAGAAAGCAGAATGATTTTCGATAACCGAAACATAGACTATTTTGTATCAAAGCTCAGTGATATCAGTGCGGACGGTGCTGATATTATAGGCGGTTGCTGTGGTACAACACCTGAATATATCCGCAAAATGAGTGAGAGCATCTGTTTTGCACAGCCGCACAAGACCGCTTTCAAAAATATTTCCGAAAAAGAAGACACTAAAAAGATCGACAGTGCATTTTTCAGCGGCAAGGACGGAAAGAAATTGATTGCAGTTGAGCTTGCCCCGCCGCTTGGCAGTGATGATAAGCAGCTTATGGACGCTGCACATCTGCTAAAACAAAGCGGTACAGATGTGCTGACCTTTCCCGACTCGCCTTCGGGCAGAACGAGAGCCGATTCTATACTTATGGCTGAAAAGGTGTCAAGAGAAACAGGTATGTGCGTAATGCCGCATATTTGCTGCCGTGATAAGAATGCCATTGCAATGCGTTCGCAGATTTTGGGTGCTTATATCAACCGCATACGGAATTTCCTTGTAATAACGGGTGACCCTATTCCGTCGGTTGTTCGTGGCAGCGTAAAAAGCGTGTTTAATTTTGACTCTGTCGGACTTATGAGAATTATGTGTGAGATGGCGGAAGAACAGTTCGAGGAGGCTACAATCTGTTACGGCGGTGCAATCAATCAGGGACGAAAAAATCTTGATATCGAAATTGAGCGTGTTAAAAGAAAGATGCAGGCAGGTGCATCCTTCTTTATGACACAGCCTGTATCGACCAAAGAGGGTGCCGAGCGTGTCAGACGTATCAAGAGTGAAACGGGAGCTAGGATTTTGTGCGGTATTATGCCTTTTGTCAGCCTGAAAAATGCACAGTTTATGAAAAATGAAATGACGGGCATAGACGTGACCGATGAGGTGCTTGCACGCTATCGTGAGGATATGACACGGGAAGAAGGCGAACAGGCAGGCATAAAGCTGGCAAAGGAAATGATAGCACTTACACAGGATTTTGCAGACGGATATTATTTTTCTTTTCCGTTTAACAGAGTGCATATGCTTGAAAAGATACTGAATGAAAAATAAGAATAACAACAAAAAGCGGTATGCAGATTGCATACCGCTTAAATTATGATTATTATTTAACCATTGAAGCAACTTCGTCAGCGAAGTTATCCTCTTTCTTTTCAAGACCCTCGCCTGTTTCAAAACGAGCGAACTTCTTAACTGTGATGTCACCAACGCTTGCAACGTACTTGCCAACGTTTTCCTTGTTCTCAGCCTTAACGTACTCCTGCTCAAGGAGGCAAACCTCTTTGAACTCTTTAGCAAGACGTCCCTCAATCATCTTCTCGATGATGTTAGCGGGCTTGCTTGCATTTTTCGGGTCGTTCTGGAGCTGTGCGATAAGAATGCTCTTTTCGTGCTCTTTGTAATCGTCGGGGATATCAGCGCTTGAAAGATATTTCGGGTTAAGAGCTGCAACCTGCATTGCAACATTCTTCAAGCACTCTTTTACAGCGTCGCTGTCAGCAGCGTCAGCCTCAACGAGTACACCGATTTTACCTGCGGCGTGAATGTAATCAACAACTACGCCTGTGGTTTCGATTCTCTCAAAACGTCTGATGTTCATATTCTCGCCAATCTTAGCGATTTTAGCTGTAAGCGCTTCGCCTACTGTGCCTTCGCCGCCAACGAGCGGAAGCTCCTTGAGTGCTTCAACGTCAGCAGGATTATTAGCAGCAATAGTCTTTGCGATAGCATCAACAAAAGCAAGGAACTCCTCGTTCTTTGCAACGAAGTCTGTTTCCGAGTTAACCTCAACA
>JAFULX010000033.1 GCA_017483065.1 Clostridia bacterium
TAAGTAAGAAAGAGTTCGGAAAATTCCGAACTCTTTCGCTTTATAAACTTGTAAATAATCAGATTTCAAGGAGAACAGCTCCTGCTGTAAACGGGTTCATTTTATTAACTGTCAGCTTACCGTCTGAAAGCTTAAGTCTGTCGCCGCAGAAGCTTGCTTTTATTTTTGCATTTTTCGGTATTTCGATTGAAAACTCCTCGCATGGATTTTCAAATGAATGGCATACTACAAGCATTTCTTTGTCGGTTTTTCGCACAACGGACTGTGTGCCGATGGGATAGCGAGTATTTCTGCCACGATTACCGTATATTTTACTGTCGCCGTTTATAATAACGTCATCAAGCAGACGATAAAAGCTTATTGCGTTGTTTACAACTTCGAGCTGCTCAGCTGAAAAGGTATCCATTTTGGCTGAAAGACACATTCTGCCAAGGAAGGTTGCAGCAAGCGAATATGCAAGGCGGTCATTGCTGTCGTCATCGTGCAGTACCGCCCAGATAAGCTCCTGTGCTGGCAGCATAAGACGGTGAAGATTGGCGGCAATATAGGGTATTTCAACACATTCGTGTGCGTCGGAGAAGGAGGACACAGCACCCATTGCCATCATTGACGGCTCGAGCCTGTGACCGCCAGAAGCACAGTTTTCAATGATAAGGTCGGGAATTTCACGTTTCATTTCAGCAAAGAAGTCACGCACTGCTTCAAGGTGCTGACGGAGTGCCTCGGCACCCGATTCTGCACCGTCAACCATATGTCCGATGTTTGCGTTATAGTCAACCTTTATGTAACCGAAATTGTATTTTTTCAGGAAATTTATAACCTTTTCGTGCAGATATTCTCTTACGTCGCTGCGTCTGAAATCCCAGTAAGAACGAAAATCGTTTGTTTTCAAAACTCTGCCGCCTCTTGTAAGGTGCATATGGTCATATTCTGCCTCAAACATTGCAGAGCCTTTGGTTGTTACTTCAAACTCAAACCAGATTCCAGGAATCATTCCGTTTCTGCGGATTTCGTTGTTCATTGCAAGCATATCGGGGAAGATGTTTTTGTCGATATTCCATTCGCCGTTAGAATCCTGTTCACAGCCCTCTTTGCACCAGCCTGCATCAATAACAAGATATTTGATGTCAAAACCCTTGAGTGTATTACAGAAATTGAGTATTTTATCCTGTGTGGGACGTCCCAGTTTACACAGTATTCATTGAAGCAAATAGGAAGTCCGTCTTCGCCGTGAGCTTTGTATGCAGGCTTGTGCATATCGGTAACTGCTGCACAGGCATCGTCAATATCACCCGAAACAGCACTGATATATGCCTTAGGAGCCTTAAAGCTTGCACCGTTTTCGATATTTTTCTCCCAACCGCAGAATTCAAAATCACCGACACCGCCGCTGAAAGAAAAGAAATCACAGCAACGTGTAATCTCCATCTGCCAGGTTGCGTTATGTGCAAGGCGTGCCGTCCAATGTACACCAAGCTCGGTGTCCTCAAAAGATGCTGTGGGGAAATACCGTTTTACGGGATAGCTGCCCTTGCAGCCGAATTTCTCGCTGTTTGAGTTCCAGCCTGCCCACGTTTTTTCCAGAGCAAGCTCCTCAATAGTCTGACAGCAGTGCTTTCCTTCAAGACTCCAGCCACCGTAGAAACGGTGGAAACGGTATTTGTTCGGTGCATCGTCAGACTGGAACGGACTTAGGTTATCAAGTACAAAGCTTGTCAGCATTTGAAGTGTAACGGCCTTTCCGCTGTTGTTAATAAATTCGGTTTCAACTTCAAAACCTCGTAGTCCGTTATGGTATGTGAGAGTATGAAGGATTCTGTATCCCTCATCGCTTTCAAGGGTTGTGATGATTTTTGCTGTATCATCGTCTCTAATGCTTTCCTGAGCTTTGAATTTCAGCGTTTTTGCAATTGGATTACTCTTCATAGTAACACAAGGATTGCATATATTTTGTTCTGCAAGCTGAAAATATGCAAGATGACCGCTTTCTCGGTTAGGTGTATATCTTGCTCTCGGATTAAACGGAGCAGGCTCACGCTCCCATGAGTTTTTGAATTTATCTTCAAGTCCTTCGGGAATGAGTGTGAGCGACACATTTTCATTCTCGTCTATCATATAGCGTACAATGTTTGTTCCCAGTTTATAATCTTTGATTTGCATAAAAAAATCCTTTCATAAGTTTTACGGTAAGTATATATTAAAATATCTGAAAAGTAAATAATATAAGTGAAATTCAGAACAAAATGACATATATTTTGAACAAAATGACATATTTGCTATCTACGCTTAATGTAACAAATTTTTGACAATTATAAAAAAGGGTAGAATTCCGACAGAAAACGTGATATAATCGACATAAGTATAAGAAAATCGGAAGGGAGTGCTTGTGTATGGACAGATACAGCTATGACCCAAATTCTCGTATAGCGAGGCGTATAAAGGAACGTGAGCGTAAGAAACGCAGAAACAGACGTATTATGGGGGCGACTGCGTTGCTTTTAGTGCTTGCGGTTGTTGCTTTCGGAGTATTTAAGTATGTCGGTCTTGGCAGCGGAATATTGAAAGAATTCAATCCCGCAGCGGGTTTAGAGCGTCTTGTTGCAGCGATTACAGATAATAATGAGGACAAGCTCGTATCGAATGATTTGGATATAGAAAGTGAAGATGCTGTTGTTCCCGAGCTTGAAGAGCCTGTAAATGAGCCTGACCCCGTGGTGCAGACAGATGATGATATACCTGACGTACCTACAACGGCGGAAGGAATTTATCCGCCTGCGTCCGAGAATAACAATCTGCTTGACATATTCAGAAATGCGGCAGGGGAGACCGAGAAGATTTGTGCACTAACCTTTGA
>JAFULX010000034.1 GCA_017483065.1 Clostridia bacterium
GTCCCGAGGATTTATATTGAGGGAGAAAAGACGATTTCCGCTCGGAACTATATCGACGAGCTTTTATGAAAAAATCGGAACAGGGGGCTTGATTACTTTGTCACAGCTAAGGCGTAGTGTCCTATATTGTAAAATCGGACGAAAAAGACTTTCTTCGGTGAAAAAAAGAGCAAGACTTGCACACGGCTACCGTGTAATGGCGGCTCTTAACGCTCAAATGGCCGAGGAATCGGTTTCCTCCGACAATGAGGCACTTGCGGCAGGAGAGCAAAAACTGACGGAGTGTGAAACGAAGTGATTGTAAAAAGAGGAGATATTTATTATGCTGATTTAAGTCCTGTGGTGGGCAGTGAGCAGGGTGGAATACGTCCTGTGCTGATAGTGCAGAACGATGTCGGTAATAAATACAGCCCGACGGTTATTGCGGCGGCGATTACCTCACAGATTAACAAGGCGAAAATGCCGACGCATATCGAATTGCCTGCTTCGGAATACGGTCTTTATAAGGACTCTGTTATTCTGCTTGAGCAGGTCAGAACAATCGACAAAAAAAGACTCAGAGAGCGTATTGCACATCTTGATAACCCCTTGATGCAGCAGGTCAATGACGCTCTCGGCATCAGCTTTGGCTTGGAAAGCTTCTGATACGGCTTACATATCGGAAGAATTTCGGCGGAATTGATGCGAAAAAACACAATCAATACGCCGATTTGCACTTTTTTGCAGGTCGGCGTTTTGCGTTGCGGTTATAAATTTTGACAAAAAAATTGTTCTAATTTTGTGAGTGTTTTGCTAAAATATCGCTTTGACTTTTTTTGGTGAAAGTGGTATAATTAGTATAGGTTGTAATTTACCCGAAAGGGGCGAGAGGGAATGTATTCAATAGGTGACAAAATTGTGTATCCGATGCACGGAGCAGGGATTATTGAGGCGATTGAGGAGCGTGTTGTGCTTGGTAAAAAGCAGAGCTATTATATTATGCGTATTCCCGCCGGCGATATGAAGGTTATGATACCCAAGGATTCGTGTGACGAAATTGGTGTGCGTTTTGTTATCGGCAAGGATGAGGCTGGCAAGGTGCTTGAGGCATTCCGCAATGCACCCGTTGAGGAGGACAATAACTGGAACAAGCGTCACCGTGACAATATGGTGAAGATTAAGTCGGGTGATATATATCAGGTTTGTACTGTTGTTAAGGAGCTGATGCTCCGTGACAGACAAAAGGGACTTTCCACCAGTGAAAGGAAAATGCTCAGCTCCGCAAAGCAGATAGTTGTGAGCGAGCTTGTGCTGTCGAGCGTGGCAGGTAAGAGCGATATCGAAAGCATAATGTGTGATACGGTAGAGCAGATGCTGTGAATTAAAGGGGCTGTTGAAAATACGCAGACCGTGTGTTTTTCAACACCCTTTTTTGCTACAAAGATTTTCGGGAGGAAGAGAGAATGAGAATAAGTGCGGTTTTGGTTGCCGCAGGTACAGGCTCAAGAATGGGTGCAGGCTTTAATAAAGTGTATATGCCGCTTGCGGGCGAGTGCGTGCTGTGGCATACTGTAAAGGCAGTTGCCGAGAGCGGCGTCTTTTCCGAGCTTGTTATTGTGACGGGCAGAGAGGATTTTGAAAAAGCGGAGCAAATTGCTTCCTGCTTTGATATAGTATATAAAATAACCGAGGGCGGTGCAACACGTCAGGAGTCGGTTTTAAATGGTATAAGCGTATGTACGGGCGAGCTTGTGGCAGTTCATGACGGTGCAAGAGCACTTGTTACCCCCGAGCTTTTGCGTAGTGTGGCAGATGCGGCAATAAAGTACGGTGCTGCTGCGTTGGGTGTTATGCCGAAGGATACAATCAAGGCTGCCGATGCAGACGGATTTATTGAAAGGACTATTCCGAGGGAGAGTGCGTATCAAATTCAGACGACGCAGGTTTTCAAAAAAGATGCTCTTATAGCGGCTCATAAGCGTGCAATTGAGGACGGCTTTGCGGTCACTGATGACTGTATGGTTATGGAACGTGAGGGCGTGAAGATTAAAATTGTAGAAGGCTCGTATGAAAATATCAAGCTGACTACGCCCGAGGATATATACACGGCAGAGCGGATACTCAAGGAAAGGGGACAGACAAAATGAGGATAGGACAGGGTTATGACGTACACAGACTTACGGAGGACAGAGAGCTTATACTGTGCGGTGTAAATATTCCGTATGAAAAGGGACTTCTGGGACATTCCGACGCAGATGTTGCGCTCCACGCACTGTCCGATGCTATTCTGGGTGCGGCGGCACTCGGTGATATCGGAAAGCATTTTCCCGATACCGACGAACGCTTTCGCGGTGCTTCGAGCGTGAAGCTTTTGGAGGAGGTTGTGCGTCTTGTGCGTGCGGAAGGGTATGAGATAGGCAACGTTGATGTCACAATTGTTGCTCAAAGACCAAAGCTTTTGCCATATATACCCAAAATGCGTGAGATTACCGCAAAGGCACTCGGTGTCGATGTGTCAAGAGTAAGCATAAAAGCAACCACCACCGAAAAGCTCGGCTTTGAGGGCAGAGGCGAGGGTATAAGTGCTATGGCGGTGGCACTTCTTACCGAGCGATAAAAAAGCTTTGACAAACTATGTTAACTGTGCTATAATATTCTTATGTTGTGTCCTGTATTGGTAAAAAATAGGTCACAAAATAAAATATGGAGCCGATTTTGATTAAAGAAAACGGCGGAAAGGGAGAAAATTATGTTTAAGAAAATTCTCACATCAGTATTGGCAGGTATGATGCTCGTTTGTGCGGCAGGCTGCGGTGCAGACACTGCAGAGGACGGCGAAAAGGTTTACGTTGTTGCAACCGATACAACCTTCGCACCCTTTGAGTTCCAGGACGGAACAGAATTTGTAGGTATAGATATGGACCTTCTTGCAGCTATCGCAGAGGATCAGGGCTTTAAGTATGAGATTGACGTGCTTGGCTTCAATGCGGCTGTTCAGGCACTTGAGGTTGGTCAGTGTGACGCAGTAATCGCAGGTATGTCAATTACTGAGGAAAGACAGCAGAAGTTTGACTTCACCGAGCCGTATTTCGATTCAGGTGTTGTAATGGCTATTGCTAAGGATAACGATGAAATTAAGAGCTATGAGGATTTGAAGGGCAAGAATGTAGCTGTTAAGACAGGTACAGAGGGCTACACCTTCGCTGACTCTGTAAAGGAAAAGTACGGCTTCAACCTCGTAACCTTTGACGATAGTGCAAATATGTACGAGGAAGTAAAAATCGGCAACGCTGCTGCCTGCTTCGAGGATTATCCTGTTGTTGGTTATGCAATTTCTCAGGATATCGGCTTGAAGATTGTTACCGATAAGGAGCAGGGTTCATCTTACGGTATTGCTGTTAAGAAGGGCGAGAACGCAGAGCTTCTAGAAATGCTCAACGCAGGTCTTGCAAACGTAAGAGCTAACGGCAAGTATGACGAGATTATCAACAAGTATATCAGCGAATAATTTTTTAACGGAGTAGTGTTTTATGGCGGTGATTGACTTTCTCAAGGGAATAGCGGAGCTTTTCGCACTGAATGCCGAAATGCTTTCAAGCGGTCTTTTAATGACCTTAAAGCTGACGGCTATTTCTCTGGTGTTCGCATTCTTTGTCGGAATTATTTTCGGTATAATGAGTGTGTCAAAGAGCAAGGTGCTTACAACAATTACAAAGGTGTACGTCTACATAATCCGAGGCATACCGCTTTTGGTTTTGTCCTTCTTCATTTATTTCGGTCTGGGTGCGCTTGTAAAAGGCGGAATACCCAAAATGACGGCAGGTGTGATTACGCTCACACTCAATGCAAGTGCATATATGTCCGAGATTGTAAGGGGTGGTATTCAGGCGGTTAACCGAGGTCAGATGGAAGCGGCAAGAAGCCTTGGTCTTTCCTATGGACGCTCTATGCGTATGATTATAATTCCTCAGGCGGTGAGAGTTTGTACGCCGTCACTTATCAATCAGCTTATCATCACGCTGAAGGATACAACCATTCTTTCAACTATCGGTATTGCGGAGCTTGTGCAGACGGGTAAAATTATCATTGCGGCAAATATGAAATCCACCGAAATGTGGCTCATTATTGCGGTTATGTACTTTATCCCCATTACAATTCTGTCCCTGATATCCGAAAGATTGGAAAGTAAATTACGCAAAGGTCAGAAATAAGACTGTGAAAATGAGGTGTTGCACTGCAACACCTCATTTTTGAATTATAACCCTATTTCCTTAATCAATGCCTTCAAGGTATCGGCAGAGTTTAAAAGTCCCTTCATTTCCTCTTTGGAAAACGGCACTTCGAGAATATTTTCCACACCGTCGCCGCCGAGCTTGGTCGGTACAGACAGGGCAACGTCCTTTATGCCGTACTGACCGTCGAATATGCTTGATACGGTGAGTATAGAGTTTTCATCACCTGCAACACACTCACAAATAAGTGCAACAGCTGTTGCGATTGCGTAGTAGGTTGCACCCTTTTTTTCTATTATCTCATAAGCGGAATTTTTTACGCTTAAGTACATCTTATCCAAATCGTCAAGACTGCATTTTCCCGTAAATCGGCAAAACTCGTTCATCGACATACCACCGATATTAGTCACGCTCCAAGCGGCAACCTCGCTGTCGCCGTGCTCACCGATAATATAGGTGTGGCAGTTTCGTGCGTCAATGCCTGTGCGTTTGCTTATCATATATTTGAGCCTTGAGGTATCAAGCACAGTGCCCGAGCCGATTACCCTGTTTTTCGGAAGTCCCGAAAAACGATAGGTTGCATAGGTCAGAATGTCCACGGGGTTTGTCACCATCAGCAAAATCACATCATCGGGTGCGTGTGCCTCAATTCCTTCCATTATGCTTTTTAATACATCAGTATTACGCTTCAAAAGGTCAGTTCTCGTTTCACCCTGTTTTTGAGGAACTCCTGCCGTTATTATGATAATATCGGCATCCTTGCAGTCGGAGTAATCGCCCGCATATACGTTTACAGGCTTGACAAAGGATACACCGTGAGCCATATCGAGAGCATCGCCCTCTGCCTTACTTTTATTTATATCGCAAATCACTATCTCGGAAAAAAGTCCGCCCAGCATCAGCGTGTACGCAGTTGTTGCACCGACAAGTCCCGACCCGATTATTACAACCTTTCCTCTGAACATATATAGTCGCTCCTTTTATTCGTTTGTTATAGCTTACCTTAAAAGCTTCAAAAATATGCCTTTTTTTACTTGCTATTTTTTGGCGGATACAGTATAATATATAATGTAGACTTATATAACAAAAAAATCCGAAATCGGTTTCGGCTGTGAAAGGAATGTAAAATACAAATGAAAGTGCTGCTATCACTTATGAAATTGGACATCGGCGGTGCGGAAACGCACGTTGTCGAGCTTGCAAAGGAGCTTAAACGCCGCAACTGGGAGGTTATTGTCACCTCGAACGGCGGTGCATATGTCAGTGAGCTGGAGAACTTCGGTATCAAGCATTATATTGTACCTCTCCAGAATAAAAACCCGAAAAATGTAATGAGTGCCTTCAAGCTTCTTAGAAAGATTATCGAGGAGGAAAAGCCCGACATCGTTCACTCCCATGCAAGGATTCCGTCCTTCATACTCGGCAAGCTTAAAAAGAAGATGAATTTTCCGTTTGTTACGACGGCACATTGGGTATTTACAACCAAGTACGGTTTGAAATATATTACCGATTGGGGTGAAAAAACCGTTGCGGTGAGCGAGGACATAAAAACGTACTTAATGGATAATTACAAAATCCCCGCAGAGGATATAACCGTTACCATAAACGGCATTGACACCGAAAAATTCTCGCCCGAAACCGACAAAACCGCAGCTATGGCAGAGTTTGGTCTTACGGAAGGCGATAATACAGTGGTTTATGTCAGCAGAATGGACGAATCACGCTCGCTTGTTGCACATCATCTGATTGAGGCAACCGAAAGACTTGACGCAATTGTTGAAAATCTTAAGGTTGTCATAGTCGGCGACGGCGACGATTTTGAAAAGGTAAAGGCTGAGGCTGAGGCGGTCAACGCCAAGCTCGGCAGAAATGCGATAATGCTCGCAGGTGCGAGAGTGGATATTGCGGAACTTATAGCACCGTGCAAGCTGTTTGTCGGCGTATCCCGTGCCGCACTTGAGGCTATGGCAGAGGCAAAGCCGACAATTGTTGCAGGAAATGAGGGCTATATAGGAAGATTTGATGAAACAAAGCTCCCTGAAGCACTTGCGACAAACTTCTGCTGTCGTGGATGCGGTGAGCCTACGGCAGATAAGCTGGCACAGGATATCGGAGAGTTCTTCGGTATGTGGCAGGAGGACAGGGACAAGCTCGGCGAATACGGAAGACAGCTTATTTTGGACAATTATTCGGTTAAGAGAATGACAGACGACACAGAGAGCGTTTACAAAAAGGTGCTCGCATAAGAGTACAGGCGTAACTTTAACGAAAAGGAGGAAATTCACAATGAGTGATGTTGTGATTTCGGGCTACTACGGCTTTCGGAATAACGGCGATGATGCGCTCCTGCTGTCGATTATAAATGATTTAAAAAGTAAAAAGCCTGATATTGATATCGTGGTTTTATCAAAAAACCCACGTGAAACCGAGCGGATATACAAGGTGCGTGCGGTGCACCGTGAAAATGTGGCTTCGGTGATAAAGGAGCTTTTGGGTACAAAAATGCTCATTTCGGGCGGCGGTACACTGATGCAGGACGGAACAAGCACAAAGTCGCTGCTTTACTATCTATGGATAATCCGTGCGGCGGCTATGTTCGGCAAAAAGGTTATGCTTTATGCCAACGGTATCGGACCATTGAACTCCGAGCGTAACCGCACACGCACGAAAAAGGTGCTTAACAGAGTAAATCTGATTACATTGCGTGATGAGGCGTCGAGGGAGGAGCTTGAAAAAATCGGAGTAACCGTACCGCATATTGAGGTGACGGCTGACCCTGCATTCAGGCTCGAATTTGACGAAAAGGCAAGTGACGGCAATTTTGACGGGGATAAGGACTATATGCTCGTTTCGGTACGCCCGTGGAAGGAAAACAGCTGCGATTTTTGCGAGGCTTTGACGGCTGCGTGCGATTATGCGTATGAAAAGTACGACTTGGAAACGGTGTTCCTGCCGATGCACACGAAAACCGATGAGGAAATTACCGAAAAAATACGTACCGCTATGCGTGCAAAATCACAGGTATTAAAGACGGATTATAATATAAATCGACTGTTATCAATTTTTTCGGGAATGAAGCTCTGTATCGGAATGAGGTTGCATACGCTGATTTATTCGGCGGTAACGTGCGTACCGCTTGTGGGTATAGTATATGACCCGAAGGTGAGCGGTTTTCTCGATTATATCGGCATTTCCAACTACTGCGGTGCCGATACGGTAACAAAAGAAACGCTTATTTCGGCAATCGACCGTGCAATGGCGGAAAATGCTGCCGAACGTGAAAAACTAAAGGCAAAAAGAGCCGAGTTTGGCGAAAAGGCGAAAAGGAATGCCGAGCTTGCAATAAACCTTCTTTGCGGAGGTGAGAAATTTTGAGCGGTGAGAATAAAATGCTCAAAACAGCAGGCTTTATGGCACTTGCGACCTTTCTTGCAAAGGCTTGCGGTTTGGTACGTGAATCGCTTATAACGGCATTTTTCGGCACAGGTATGGAGGTGGACGCATATTTTGCGGCGTCACAGCTCCCGACCACTCTTTTTGATATGGTAATCGGAGGCGTGATTTCAGCCTCCTTTATACCCGTTTTTAACGGAATTTACGAAAAAGAAAATAAGGACAAGGCGATGGTGTTCGCCAACAAATTCATTGGAATGATACTGCTTGCGACATTGGTGCTGTCGGTGGTGGGAATAGTCTTTTCAAGACAGCTTATAAGCGGCATAATCGCACCGAGCTTTTCGGACGAAACCGCCTCGCTTGCGGCAACGCTTTCGTCGATAATGTTTCCGATGGTGATATTTACGGGACTTGCTTTCTCCTTTGTGGGAATTTTACAGTCCTTCGGCGAGTTCAACATACCTGCGGTGATGAGCCTTGTGTCAAACCTTGCCGTGATACTCTATTTTCCGCTTTTTGCTAAGAAATTCGGAGTTTACGGTCTGTCTGCGGCGATACTCTTTTCGTGGAGCTTGCAGGTGATGATACAAATTCCGTCCCTGAAAAAATTCGGCTACAAATTCCGCCCGAAAATAGACTTTCGTGACGGGAATATCCGACAGGCATTGCTGCTTGCATTGCCGATGCTTATAAGCACGTGGGTACAGCCGCTCTATTCTCTTGTAAACACACGCTTTGCGTCCTCTCTGGACGGTGCGGTGACGGTGCTTAACTGCTCGAACAGACTCTATCTTGTTATGACGGGAATTTTTTCGTTTGTGGTTACAAATCTGATATTCCCGAGCCTTTCACGCAGTAATGCCGCAGACCGTACAGACGAGTCAAGAACGCTTGTGGCAGGCTCGCTGAAAGCGATAACCCTTGTAATTGTGCCGATTATGGTGTGTTTCATACTTTTGTCAAGGGATATTATCGGAATAATCTATGAGCACGGAAAGTTTGACCAGACAGCGGTCACAGCACTAACGCTCTCGGCATATTCCTTCGGTATGCTCGGACTTGCATATAACGAGATTATGTCCAAGGCATTTTTCTCGATGAAAAATTCAAAAACACCGATGATTAACGCACTTTTGTCAATGCTTGCAAATGTCGTGATGGCATACCTGCTGTTCGGTCGTTTTTCGACCGCAGGACTTGCCCTTGCAACCGCAGGCGGCTCGACGGTCAATGCTCTGCTGAATTTTATCAGCTACCGAAGAAAGGTCGGACGTCTGTTTGCAGAGGGCGATTTGTCCGATATCATAAAAACACTTGTGTCGGGTGCGATTACGGCGGTTGTCGTATTCGTGCTGTCCCGTGCAACCTACGACGCTTTTTCGCAAGGTGTTGCAGACTATATTATCCACGGTGTGCTGTGCGGCGGTGTGGGCATTGTAGTGTATGTTGTATCGGTTTATTTTATCGGTGTTAAAAGCTTTAAATCTGCACTGGGAGGTGTATTCGGTGGCAGAAAGTAAAATAGTGACCTTTGTGATTTTTGTGTGGAAAACGCTCGTTTCTTGGTACGAGGCAAGCGTTTTGGCACGAACGATTAACGCTGTCTGCGATTTTTTTAAGAAAAAAGCCGCAGACTCGGTTGCGGTGAGAGCGTTTATGCACGGTATCCTGAACGGCAAATGGTGGCAGAACAGCTTATCCTGCCGCTTTTTATCCCTTTTGGTTTCGGGAAGGAAATGCGAAAAGAAAAAATCCTCGGGTGCGGTTCTAGACGCAGCTCTGGATATTTTCAATATTCCGCTGAGGTCGGTCGGATTGGTAACGCTGAGCTTTGCACTTCCGATGCTCTTAATCGGTGCAATTGGGGGAAATACGCTTAATATTGCCGTGTCGGCGGCATTGGCACTCTTGGGAGTGCTTTGCCTTGTATTTTCAAGGAGTACGTATGAGCTTTATTTAGGAAGTGCGGTGCTTAGATTTATCGGCAAACTCTTTTATGACGGTGAGTATAAAGCACCTGTAACAAGAAAAATTCCGCTTCTGCCTGTTTGTACGGTGGGTGTGATTTTGGGTACGGTCGGCGGATTGGTTAGTCCTCTTTTGACAACGGTAATTATTATCGGAGTGTTGTTTGCGGCGGTTGTTCTTGCACGCTTTGAGGTGGGAGTATATACTACGCTGTTTCTTGCGGCGTTTCTGCCCACATCGGCAACGGCGGCACTTTGCGTGCTTACGATTGCAGGCTTTGCGGCAGCTCTTTGGTCGGGACGAAAGGGCGGCTTCAAGCCCTCTGCACTTGCACCTCTGCTTGCAATATATGTGATTTTGGGAGCATTTTCGACTGCGACAAGCTTTGATATCGGCGGCAGTGCGTTTATTTATGCGGTTTATCTTGTATTCATAGCAATGTACTGCGTTTTGGTAAACACACTCGATTCTGTGGCTAAATGGCGTGCGGCGGTGGTAACCTTTGCTCTTTCGGCACTGCTTATAGCACTTCTGGGCATTGTGCAGAATTTTACTATGGACGTTACAACCCAAAGCTGGGTTGATACAAATATGTTCGAGGATATCAAGATAAGAGTTTATGCGACCTTTGATAATCCGAACGTACTCGGACAGTACTTTATAATAACTATACCGATTATATTTGCACTTTTCGTTTATGCTAAGCGTTTTTGCGAAAAGACAGCGTGGCTGGCGGTTTTCGGTGTGACCTTTCTGTGCCTTTTATACACCTGGTCAAGAGGTGCGTGGGTAGGTGTAATGCTCGGTGTAGCGGTATTTCTGCTAATTCGTGACAGACGGTGGATTGTGCTTTGCATACTTGCGGTGCTTGCAATGCCTTTTGTTCTGCCGCCGAGTATTCTGAACAGACTTTTAAGTATAGGAAATACGGGAGATTCCTCAACGGCATACCGTGTTTCGGTATGGATTGCCTCGGCTCGTATGGCGTTCGATTTCTGGATGTCGGGTGTCGGCTACGGCTCGGACGCTTTTGCAAATGTTTATTCATCATATGCCCTCAACGGTGCGGGATATGCTCTGCACGCACATAATTTCTATATTCAGCTTGTAGCCGATGTGGGTATCGGCGGATTGTTGGTATATATTGCGATTGCTATGACGGCATACAGAGAGATTGCTACGGTGAAAAATGACAGGTTTATAAAGACGGTATCCCTTGCTCTTGCAGGTGTTCTGGCAGGCTATCTGTTTCAGGGTGTTGCGGAGAGTATGTGGTATAATATGCGAATGTCGCTGATGTTCTGGATTGTGATGGCATTCATTGTAAGCGGAGCAAAAATTGACAGGGGGAGTGCGGAATGTTAAAGGTTATGCAGGTTTTGACCGATACGAATATCGGCGGTGCAGGTATATGGCTTTTGAATTTCCTGAAGGCTTATGACAGACAAAAGCTTGATGTGACGGTGGTGCTTCCGTGCGGCAGTCAGCTCGGTGAGCGTGTGGAACGGCTCGGTGTGAGGTGTATTGCTGCGGAGAATATCGCAGATGTGTCCTTTTCAAAGGATGGAATAAAATCCTTGCGTGAGATTATTGAGGAGGAAAAGCCTGACGTGGTGCATACCCACGCAAGCCTTTCCGCTCGGATTGCGGCAAAGCTTTCAGGTGTTGCAGTTGTCAATACACGGCATTGCCTTGAGCCTGAAAAGAGCGGAATAAAGCGTATTTGTTACCGTATGCTTAACCGTCTTTTGAGTGACAGAGCTGTTGCGGTGTCAAAGGCGGTTTATAAAAATCTTACCGATGACGGCATTTCGCCCGATAAGCTTGACGTTGTGTATAACGGTGTAGAGCCGCTTGTGAAATATTCACCCGAGCAAAGAGCGGCAGCGAGAGAACGGCTTGGACTTGATGGCTCTTTGGCGGTTGGAATTTTTGCACGTCTTGAGCCTGTGAAAAATCATATGCTCTTTCTGAATGCGGCGGCAGCAGCGTATGAGCTGTTTCCAAGCTTTCGTTTTGTCATTGTCGGTGACGGCAGTATGCGAAAAGCTCTTGAAGCCGAGGTAGAAAAGCTCGGAATTGCCGATGCGGTGATTTTTACGGGGTATGTTGAGGATATAACAGAGCTGATGAATGCTATTGATATAAATGTCCTGACCTCCGACCGTGAGGCGATGAGCATTTCGCTTGTTGAGGGTATGACGGTTGCAAAGCCGTGCATTACCACCGATGCAGGCGGTCCCCGTGAGGTAGTTGAAAACGGAGTCAGCGGCGTGGTAATCCCGCCAGGTGA
>JAFULX010000035.1 GCA_017483065.1 Clostridia bacterium
GAAATATCCAAGTCCCCATGCAAGCATTGAGAATACTTTCAGCCAGCCGTATTCGGACGCTGCACCAAACACAGGCTTTCCTGCTTCAACAATTTGCTGACCGTCCGCATCTAAGGACGGAGTTGCCAATCCGAAAAACTCAAAAAATCCGGGGATTGCTTTTGCATTTTCAATTACAGCGTCAATGCCGCCTGCTTTTACCGTGCTTATAACCACAATAACCGAAAGAGCAACTATCATCACAATACCCTGCATAAAATCAGATGCACTTTCTGCCAAAAATCCGCCGAGGATTGTATATAAAAGCACGAACACAGCACCCACAATCATCATTGAAACATACGGTGCACCGAAAAGTGCGGAAAACAGTTTTCCGCAGGTTACAAAGCAGCTTGCCGCATAAACCGTGAAGAATATAAGGATAAACAAAGCCGATAATGTCATTATCACTTTCTTTTTCTCACGGAAACGGTTTGAGAAAAACTCGGGCAGAGTAATTGAATTATTCGCCCTTATACTGTAACGGCGAAGCCTTTTGGATACCAAAAGCCAATTAAGATATGTACCGACTGCAAGACCGATTGCCGTCCACACCGCATCTGCAAGACCACACCAGTAAGCAACGCCCGGAAGTCCCATAAGGAGCCAACCGCTCATATCCGATGCCTCTGCACTCATAGCCGTTACCCACGGTCCGAGCGAACGGCCGCCCAGAAAATAGTTTTCGGAATTTTTGTTTGCACTTTTTGCAAAAATAACTCCGATTACGATTACAATTGCCATATAAATTATCATAGCAATTAAAATTTGAATTGTCTGACTGTCCATAAAATATTCCTCCCATAGCAAAAATAAAAAAATGTGTCCATAATAACCCATTATAAACAGTATAACATTCAAACGGTTAAGATTTGGTTAAGAAGCTTTTTTTCTGCAAAAAACAAGCGGATTCTGCTTGCATTTACAAAATCCACTTAAAGTATATAAATCTTACTCACGTTCACACATACGGTATCCTACGCCAAGCTCATTTATAATGTAATTGTTTTCGCACGGCTTTACACCAAGCTTTCTGCGGATATTTGCCATATTTACCTGAAGCTTTTTTGTGCTGTTTGAGTCACTGAAGCCCCAAATTGCTTTTATAATGGCAGTATAAGTCATAACCTTTCCCGAATGCTCGGAAAGCAGAGCTATAATGTTATACTCCGTCTGCGTAAGCTTAATTTCATTCCCGTCTGTAAATACACGTCTTGCGTCGTAATCTATCACAAGACCGTTTAATTCAAATTTTCCACCAGGGAACCTGCCCTCGTCAGAGCTGTGTCTTGAATTTCTGAGAGTTGAGCGAACTCTTGCAACAAGCTCTGCGGAGCTGAACGGCTTTGTTATGTAGTCATTGGCTCCGCAATCCAGTGCATCAACCTTATCTTTTTCCTCCGCCCTTGCGGACAAAATAATAATCGGCGTCAGCGAAGTCTTGCGGACAGCTTTCAGAAATGTCATTCCGTCAAAATCAGGAAGTCCAAGGTCTAAAATAACCAAATCGGGTCTGTGAGATGCAAAAAGCATTTTACCGTTTTGACAGTTATATGCCGAAATTGCCTGATAGCCGTTTGTTTCCAGAAGTGCGGTCAGCAGGTTATTTATATTTTCCTCATCTTCGATAACGAGGATTTTGTATTTGTTATTATTCATCATTTTCATAATCCTCCGTATCTAAAGTAATGCAGGAATTTTATCCTCGGCGGTAAAGCTAATCAAAATATTTAAGTAAATTATACCACAAGAATACCTAAAGGTCAATGCTTCACGCACAAACCGAAAAAGATAAGCTGTACCCTGCGGTACAGCTTATCTTTCTGATGCAGGTGCAATACGTGAAATCAAATCCACATCATATTGACCGTAAAATTTATTGTAATAAAATTTTATTCTTCTCGAATATTTTAATAAGTATTATGCCAATTATCAAGCCTGCAACGCCTTGTACAGCGTTGGCAGGTATATTTACCAGCGAAGAAACAAAACCGTACAAAAAGCCCTCGAATATAAAATACCCCAAAACCATTACTATTTCAGCCAGTGTACCGCTTAGTATTCTCGATACCAGACTGCCTGTCCGCTTATGTATAAGTCTGAAGCCAAAATAAGCAATAACAGCCATTAGTCCTTTTATGACAAAAGTAGCGGGGGCATATGCGATATAACCCGAAAAAATATCCGCAAGAGCCGAGCCTGTTCCCGCAGCAAGGAAACCGTAAAACGGCGAAAGAAGCCACCCCGCAAGCAGAACAATACAATCTCCCAGATTGATATAACCATTAAGCGGTGACGGTATTTTTATTATCATTGTTGCCACACAAACCAGAGCGGCAAGCATTGATGCTGTTACAATTTTCTTTGTCGTATTCATTTTAGCACCTTCCTTAAGTTAATTACCTACTGATTAGGTTGGTAATAGTATAACACCAATTACCTACCTTGTCAATAGGAAATTGGAAAATTTTTATATTTTTTCAGTATATTTCAAAGCTGTTCCCGTAACTGCTCCAACCACCGCACCCGACACAAGTCCGAGCGGCAAAAGTGCGGGTGCAAACCACAAAGAGGCTCTTGTACCAAGAACTATGCAAGCGGCCGCAAGCTGTCCGACATTATGAAATACTCCGCCGCACATTCCCACGCCGATACGGGACATTTTAACCCTCGTTGCAAGCATCATAGCCGCCCACGACAGTACACCGCCGAAAAGGGAAAATATGAGGGTATTCAGCCCCGAAAACCAAATGCTTGTAATAATTACCTTGACAAGCATTATAAAAAAAGCCTGCTTTGCACCAGAGCGACACAGACCATACATCACCGCAATATTTGCCAGACCTATTTTAAACCCTGCCACAGGCACAAACGGCGGGAGCAGTGCCTCGACATAGCCAAGCACCGCCGCCAATGCACACAAAAGTCCGATTTGAGTAAGCTCACTTGCCTTCATTCCATCACCTGCTCACGGCGTCCGCATTATTCCCTGTTTCGACCGTTACCCTGTTCGGCAGGCAGATAATACTGCCTCCGTTTTCGCCGATTTTACCCTGCTTCATACAAAGCTTATCGGGACAGTCCGCCTCGGACATATATGCCTTGCCGTCAAAAATCACGAGGGTATTGGTGCCGTTGATATCGATAACGGTATCCTCGGACAAAGGATATTCTCCGAACAACTCACCGTCCGAGTACACCGAAACGCTGTCGCTCTCCTCTTTTGCCAAAAAATATACCGCCGCCGAAAACACAAGCACAAGCACGATAACAGCCAAATCTATCCTTTTCATAAATTCCTCAAAAAAAGTTCAATAAAATTTCACATTTCATTCATACGGAATACATATTCCCGTGTTATAGTATAATTGTGAATTGGAGAAATACCGTTCACAAAAATATACCTTCCCCTTAATATTTTATCGAAAGACCGCATCCGCACAAGTGCGGTCTTTTGGTTTGCAAAATTTTATACAAATGCGAAATACAAAAGCACTATCACGCCGAGTACTATTCTGTACCAGCCGAACGCTTTGAAATTGTGCTTTCTGATATAGTCCATAAGGAACTTTATCACCGCAACCGATACCAAAAACGCAACCGCCATACCGAGAACGAGTGCTGCAAGCTCAAAGCCTGTAAACGCAAAGCCGAATTTGAGCATTTTAATCGCACTGAGTCCGAACATTACGGGAACTGCGAGGAAAAATGTGAACTCTGCTGCGGCATATCTTGACACGCCGATTAAAAGTGCACCGACAATTGTCGACCCCGACCTTGACGTACCCGGTATAATCGAAAGCACCTGAAAAAGTCCGATTATGAACGCAGTTTTGTATGTAATATCGGAAAGCGAGTTAATCCTCGGCTCCTTGCTCCTGCCCTCAATCAGAATAAATGCTATACCGTAAATAATCAGCATTGCGGCAATCACAACGGGCGTATGCAGATGTGCTTCGATAAACTCGTCAAACAGCAGCGTCACCACCGCACCGGGTATGCAAGCAACCACAACCTTGAACCACAGCGAAAATATGTCCTTTTTTATAACAGGCTGTGATTTGTCCTTTAAATTAAACGGAAACATCTTGCCCCAAAAGAGCAACACCACAGCAAGGATTGCACCGAGCTGAATTACCACAAAGAACATTTCCTTGAATCCGTCGGAAAAATTCAGCTTTAAAAACTCGTCAACCAGAAGCATATGCCCTGTCGAGCTTATCGGCA
>JAFULX010000036.1 GCA_017483065.1 Clostridia bacterium
AGGCAGGATAATGCTGATGAACGTCTTACGCCAATCGGCTACAAGGTCGGTCTTATATCCGAGGAACGGTATGAAAAATTTAAAAACAAGCTTGATATGATTGATAAAGAGCTTGCAAGACTCGGCGAAATTGTACTTTCGCCTAAGGTTATAAATCCGATTTTGGAGAAAAAGGGTACAACACCCGTTTCTACGGGACTTCGTATGACAGATGCACTGCGTCGTCCCGAGCTTATTTACGAGGATTTGGCAGAGGTTGACCCCAAGCGTCCCGAGCTTCCTGTTTCGGTCTGCGAGGAGGTTGAAATAAAAATCAAGTATGACGGTTATATTAAAAGGCAAAAGCAGCAGGCGGAGCAGTTTAAAAAGCTTGAGGGCAGACTTCTCCCTACTGATATTGATTATAACGCTATTTACGGATTGAGAATTGAAGCAAGACAGAAGCTTGAGAAAATACGACCTGCCTCGCTCGGTCAGGCTTCACGCATTTCAGGCGTTTCACCGTCCGATATTTCTGTACTTATTATTTGGCTGGAGGCAAACGACGGCTGATTTTTTAGGAGGATTTTATGCTGTTTAACTCTTTGGAGTTTCTTATCTATTTTCCGGTAGTAACTCTTTTATATTTTATCATACCGCATAAAATTAGATATTTGTGGCTTTTGGTTACCAGCTACTACTTTTATATGTGCTGGAATCCACGCTATGCCCTTCTTATGGCAGCTTCAACCTTTTTCACATGGCTTGGCGGTGCGGTTATTGACGCAACAGAAAACAAGCGTGCCAGAAAGGCTGCTGTCGGGCTGAATTTTGCTGTAAATCTGCTGATACTTTTCTTTTTCAAGTATTTTGCATTTTCTGTCGACAATGTCAACAACCTGCTGTCGGTATTCAATATTGCACCGATTAACGTACGCTTTGACGTAATTTTGCCTGTCGGTATATCCTTTTACACCTTTCAGGCACTTGGATACACAATGGACGTCTACCGAGGGGACATAAAGCACGAACGGAACATATTGAAGTATGCACTTTTTGTATCCTTCTTCCCTCAGCTCGTTGCAGGTCCTATTGAGCGTTCGCAAAATCTAATACATCAGCTTTCTGAAAAGCATACCTTCAGCTATGACAGAGCTGCGAGCGGACTGCTTCTGATGCTGTGGGGATTTTTCCAAAAGCTTGTCATTGCCGACCGTGCAGCAATTTTGGTTGATACAGTTTACGGAAGTCCAACCTCCTTTTACGGCTTTCACTTTGCCGTTGCAACCGTTTTGTTTGCAGTTCAGATTTACTGTGATTTTGCCAGCTATACTACAATCGCCCGAGGTGCGGCGAGAGTTCTCGGCTTTGAGCTTATGGAAAACTTCAACGTACCGTATTTTGCACGTTCGATTGCCGATTTCTGGTCAAGATGGCATATATCGCTGACCAATTGGTTCAGAGATTATCTGTACATTCCACTCGGCGGAAACCGCAAGGGAATTGTCCGCAAATATTTTAACATAATGCTTGTATTCTTCGTAAGCGGTCTGTGGCACGGTGCAAGCTGGAATTATATCGTATGGGGCGTACTGCACGGTATAATGCGTGTTATCGGCGATTTGACACGGAATTTGAGAAAGCTGTTTTGTGCCTTAATCGGAATTGACACCAAAAAGCCGTACTACCCTGTTTTTCAGATTGTACTTACATTTATACTCGTCTGTATCGCCTGGATATTTTTCCGTGCAGAAAGCCTATCTTCAGCACTTTATATACTGCGAAAAATCTTCCTTGATTTCAGACCGTGGCTGATTTTCGGCGGTGGACTTGTTGAAATGGGACTTTCTTCTGCCGATATGGCGGTACTTGCCCTTGCTGTCGGAGTTCTGGTTTTCGCAGACACTCTCCGCTACAAGAGCATCGGTGCTAATAAAATGATACTTGATATGCACATTATTCCGAGATTTGCGGTTATTCTGACCCTGCTTTTTACAACACTTGTATTCGGAATTTACGGTGCAGGCTATACCTCGTCGCAGTTTATATATTTTCAGTTCTGATATTGGAGGACGAAATGAAAAAGCTAATTCGCTGCGTTGCATTTTTGTTGATTGCCACGCTGATTTTTACAAGCCTTGACAAGCTTTTAGTCCGCAAGTCGCTTTACGGCTGGTGGAATATTACAACTAAAACAAACGGATTTTTTAATTCTGACCACGACATATATGATGTGATTTTCTGCGGCTCGTCGCACGCTTATTGCAGCTTTAACCCGCTTGTAATCGGCGAGGAAACAGGTCTTTCAAGCTATACCATAGCAACACAGAAGCAGCCGCTTTGGGCGACCTATTACTACATCAGCGAGGCGATTGAAAGACAAAATCCGTCACTTGTTGTGCTTGACACCTTTGCCTTTTCGCTTACTGATGAGTACTCCGACGAGGCGACAAGCTTCACTTATACCGACGATTTTCCGTTTGGTATGAATAAACTGAAAATGGTGTATCATTCCGCACCCAAGGGTGAGCGGTTTAATCTTATGTTCAGATTTGGAAAGTATCACTCACGTTGGAGCGAGCTGTCCGCAGAGGATTTTTCATATAATCCAAAAGAGCTTTTCGACTATCTCTACGGCTATTGTATGCTTACCGCAACAGACAGTACTGTCACCAAGCCTGATACAAAAAACGCTGTCACTCTCCCATCTTCCGACAAAAACGAGCTTTGGCTCAAAAAAATAAACGAGCTTTGCAAAGCAAAAGATATAGAGCTTATAATTGTAAAAACTCCGTCAAACGAAACGGTTGAGGAACGGGGATATTTTAACCGTGCCGAAGAAATCGCCGAAGGAAATGGTGTTTCCTTCATAAATTACAATGACTTATATGAGGAAATCGGACTTAACCTTTCCACCGACTTTTTTGACCGTGCACATCTTAATCATATCGGTGCTGACAAGTTCAGCAGATATTTTGCTAAAACTGCTCTTTCGGGTATTTCTCTCAAGGGTGAGCTTGACGAGAGCTTTTATACAAGACTTGCACGCTATAAACGTGAATTTTCAGGCGACAAAAACATATTCGTATGTTCATCGTATATATTTAACAACATTTAAGGAGTGTTTCATAATGTCTTACAAAAGAATACTGACTATTCAGGATATTTCCTGTGTCGGTCAATGCTCGCTTACCGTTGCATTGCCCATTATATCAGCCTGCGGCATTGAGGCGGCAATTCTCCCCTCTGCCGTCCTTTCCACACATACTGGCGGCTTTTCGGGTTATACCTTCCGTGACCTTACCGAGGATATGCCTGCAATAGCCGAGCATTGGAAGAAAGAGGGTATCACCTTTGATGCGGTTTATACGGGATATCTCGGCAGCACAAAACAGATTGACTATGTACTCGATATCATAAACAGTGCAGACTGTATGGCGATTATTGACCCTGCAATGGCAGACCACGGCAAGCTGTATGCAGGCTTTGACGGTGAGTTTGTCAACGCAATGAAAAAGCTGTGTGCAAGAGCCGATATTATCCTCCCTAATCTCACCGAGGCTTGTCTTATAACAGACACCGAATACAGGGAAAGCTATGATAAGGCTTATATTTCCGAGCTGCTTACAAAGCTGAAAAGCCTTACAGGCGGAACTGTTATTCTTACAGGTGTCAGCTATTCGGCGGATACCACAGGAGTGCTTGTTGCCGATAAGGACGGTGAAAACTACTACGAGCACCGCAAAATCTCAACAAGCTGTCACGGTACGGGCGATGTATATGCTTCAGCTTTCACAGGTGCTGTTATGCAGGGTAAAACAACCTTCGAAGCCGCTTGCATAGCTGCTGATTTCACTGTTTCCTGCATCGAAAAGACCATAGAGGATAAATCACATTGGTACGGTGTGAAATTCGAGCTTGCACTACCCGAGTTGATTGAAAAGCTTTCATAATACAAAAAAACCGCTTGAATGCGGTTTTTTTGTATTATCAGTTTGCTATAACACCCTTTTTGAGGATTATGTTACCATAAAGTGCGGTTTCGCCTGTAACAACGACCGCATATGCCTTTTTAGCACGCTCATAAAATTCATAGCGTTCAATATACTCAAGCTCATCATCGGTGTAAGGCTTAACAGCCTCCTTATAAACCTCCCAAATCGGTGTTTCAACATTATCACCCTTAACCTTTTCCATAAGGTACACAGGCTTTGCGTATGTATCAAGCGGGAAAAGCTGCAAAATTGCGTTCAAAAGCTCTGCCGCACCGTGACCGTCACAGCGTACACAACGCTCGTTGATTGCCTGACCTGGGAAATTAGCGTCACCGAGCACTATCTCGTCACCGTGTCCCATTTCTGCAAGTATCTTCAAAAGCTCGGGTGAAATTATTGCGGGTATTCCTTTTAACATTTAATTTTCCTCCTCTGTTTTACCAAATCAAAAAGTCGTTTCCTTTAAGCTTTAAAAGTGCTTCTGCAAAGAAGAAATCTCCGTAAATAATAGGAATATGATGTCCGTCCTCCTTATGATAAGCCTCTGTACCCATCATAAGAACAGCGTCCTCATTTTCCTCCCAGTTACACCATTCTTTTTCAATTGCAACAAGCATTTTCATTGCAGCGTCTATGTAAATTTTCTTTTCGTGTTCGGGAACGCACCTTGCAATCTCTATCAAGCCACAAGCAGCACAAGCTCCTGCCGTACTATCATACATAACAGGCTCATCGGGCGACCTGAAATCAACAAGCGGAAGATAATCGGTAGCTGCAACATTTGCGATAAAATAGTGTGCAACCTTCTTTGCAACATCGAGGTATTCCTCATTTTGAGTGTGCAGGTATGAAAGCACAAAGCCGTAAACAGCCCATGCCTGACCTCTTGACCACGAAGAACCTACAGCATAACCCTGTCCTGCGATATTTTCAACAACATCTCCCGTGTGCGGGTCGTGACGTACAATATGGTGAACACTGCCGTCAGGTCTTATATGGTCACGCATTGTCATTCTTGCGTGAGTTTCGGCAATAAACTTAAATCTGTCGTCCTTCGCCAGTACAGAAGCTCGGTAAAGCATAGGAATATTCATCATACAGTCGATAATTGTAACTCCTGTATTATCAGCGTTTTCACCCCATGACGGCCATGCACGAACAAATCCACCCTCTGCATTGAATCTTGATGCAAGCAGTGCATTTGCATAATCCCAGCGTTTCTTAGCCTCTTTGTCACCAAAAAGACGATAGTTTGTACCGCTCGAAATATTCCACATAAAGCCCACATCGTGATGCAGTCCATCGAATTTGTCAAATGCGGCGTCAAGAAGCTCCTCGGCACGTACTGCTGTGTCTTTATATACATCGTTTTTCGTACCTATATACATAATCCACATCAGGGCACCCCAAAAACCGTTTGTCCACCACGACGGGTCAGTTTCACCACGGTTATCGTGTACACCATCGACTGTTGTGTAGGGGATTTTTTCTCTGCTCTTAACCGCAACCTTAGAAAGCTTTTTATCAAGCTTATCCCAAGTTTCATCTATCCATTGTCCATAATTTTTAAGATACTTGTCCATTCCTCTGCTCCTTTAATTTATATGTCAATATCTTATATATTACCATTTTCTTTCTTTTGTGTCAATACCAAAAGCATCAAACCTTTTGTATATCAACCTTTAATGTAATACTGTTTTTACCGCAGGCTACGGCAGCCTTATAATGACCGTTTCTGTTTGCATAAACCGTGTTTTTATCGGTAATAACACCGTCTGTTGTATAACTGCATTTATATCCCTTATAGGTAACCTCTGCAAGTTTTTCAGAAATGTTCTTTTCTGTGTAATTCTTACCGTCAAAGTCAAAAATCGGGAACAAAATTTCAAGCTCTCCTTCTCCCTCAACTGAGATTTCAACACCAATATCAGAAAGCTTGCAGGTTTCATAAAACAGAATATTATTATCTTCCCTGCATTCAAATTTAACCTCTGCATAACTGTCAGTTATTTTCTTTTCGAGTAATTTGTATTCAGCTCTCTTATCGAAAGCATATACAAAACCATCATCTGTTTTTATTCCGCCACAGATTGAAAGCGGCGAAGGATTTGTTATGTCAACACCGTAATTCGGTGTTTGAGCGAACGGCACAGACAGGCAAATTGCAGACGGTGCACCCTTTTTATGAATTCTGCCGAGACCGCTTGCATCATAGTGCATATCTGCATTAGTATCATATTCCACGAAATAATCCTTATACTTGTATAAAACCTTGTGGAAATACTGCGTGGTTTCGCAGATATAACTACCGTTTTCCGCAGGGCATTCTGTCTCATCAATACTGTCGTCTGCCATAATATACGCAAGATAAAGCCACGAACCCGTTGTTACCATATATTTGTCAAAATATGCATAATCCTCACAACCATACTTGCTGTCGGTTGCATAATAATTCTTTATGTGGTGTATTTCTGTCTCATTCAGCCACGGTACAATACTTTCTGTTGCAATTTTTGCCGCACGCTTGAACATACCTGCTTTTTTGATATCGCCTTGTTTCTTCAATACAGAGGCATAAAATTCACAAAGTGCAGCATAAAAGGCTTCGTTATGTAAAAACTGATTGCTTCGTCCACCAAACGGAATTTCACCTGTAACCGACATCATTTCAAGCGTTTTATCTACCGATTTCATCATTTCAGCTTCAAGCTGTGTACGGCAGCTTCCGTCAAATCCGAAATACAGTGCTACAGCTAATTGAAGCCTTGTTACCATATCATATACTATCGGCTCGCCAGGGTCACGGTACATTCCGTTTTCATCAAAGTTGTACAGCTGTGATTGTATCTGATTTTCAATAAAATCGCTTTCATCACCAATGCCAGCATACTTTCTTACCTGCTCACTCGCCGCTCCGAAAGCCGCCCAGTTTCCAATATACACCGTTGGCAGAACAGGAACAGGTGCAATTACCGTATAGGTTGAATGCGGTTCAATCTTCGCCAATTCCTTTCTCCAGCCATCGGTAACACTCTTCTCAAAAACACCTGCTCTTTCAATTTCAAGAAGACAAAATATAATTTCCTTTACAGAAAAATCATTACCGACCGACGGACCGTTTTTGGGAAGTGCAATCGGTATTTCTTTGCAGCATAAATCCATCATTTTAAGAAAATCGTCCTTAAGTCCGCCTCTCCTGCCGTGTGCAATCAGAATACCGAGATTTGCCGTCAATCTCGGAAAGCCGTGTTCACTAAGTCCGTTTTTTATGACGTCATCGGTGTAGGCTTTTATATGCTCAATAGAGTAGGCGTCGAGAACTCTATCCATCAATTCAATGTATAATTCTTTCATAACAATAAAATCCTCCTTGCAATTATAAAGCATTTTATCATATAAAGCTTCTCATATCAAGCGTTTTCACAAAATTTATCCGTGATACTCGCCGTTATACTGGATTAAGGTTGCGTCTTCTACACCTTCTATACCTTTAATAACGTCCATAAAATGCATATCATTTTTCTTACAGTAAACCTCAACAGCCATTTCGGTTTTTTCCTTGCGAACGGTTTTTGATTTTATGAAGTATTTCATTTTGCCCAACGCACGGATAACATTATCACCAGCATCGTCTGTTACATAGTGGATTATTGCTATGTAAATTCTGCCTCTTTGCTGTTTGTGATAGAACAATGCAATCATACCAATCATAACCATCGCCGAAATGATTGCCAGAAGATACATACTCGCCCCCGCCGTAATGCCTGATGTAATCGACCAGAACAAATACAGCAAATCCATAGGGTCCTTAACCGCCGTTCTGAAACGAACAATAGACAACGCACCAACCATACCGAGCGATATTACAATGTTGGTACTTATCGCTAAGGTTACCATTGCTGTAAGCAGGGTCATACCAACCAGAGTAACAGCAAAGCTTCTCGAATAAATGACTCCTACATAGAACTTACTGTAAACAAAATAAATAATTGCACCCAGCACAAGTGCCGTTAAAAGACCCAAAACTATATTGGTAACACTTACTCCGTCAAATGCTCCCGACTCCAAAATAGACTTTTTTATAAAATCCTGTACACTCATAATTTTAACCATTAACTCCTTTCACAAAATCAAGGCTGAAATAAATTTTTGCAGGTTGCCGCTTTGTGCAGCGACGGCGTACGAGGGTACTCCGAGCTGTGAATCCGTCAACGCTGACCAAAACAAGTTTTGGAGCGTTTTGGAATGGGTACTGTTACCAAATCAGAGATTTGGACGAGTACCGCAAAGTGGTAAGATGCGGAAATTTATTCAGACTTTTCTCCTCCATTAATTTTCATACCAGTATTTAAAGCTGTTCATATACTCTGTCTTTTCGTAACATAGAACATACTTTGAAACTGCAGTAAATTCAGACGCACGGTCAGGCAGTATTTCTTTTATGGCTTGCGGCAAAAATTCAGTAAACTTAACCTCCATTACACACTTACCTTGTTCCAAAACCGAAAGAACAGGCAAGGTGGAGTCAAATATGTCAAAGCCTCCGACTGCCGCACGGACGTCCATATCAAAGGTAATTCTGACAGTACCTTCATCAGAAACCCAAGGCTCACGGTCATAATCAACAATAGTCCTCGGACGCATTACGTTACTCACACATTCAAAGTAAAATTCACGGCACAAAGCTTGCGGACTTTTTAGTAAAAAATCATAATCGCCGTCGAGAATTTTATATACCTCATCTTTTGTAAGCGTTGCTGACTCCTTATAAATATAGCTGCCGTACTTTTTCTTACGTTCGAGCTTAATACTCGAATCGGAGCAGTTGTAAATCCGTATCCGATATTTTTTTCTTTGCTGAATACCTGCGTCCTTTTCACCGTATGCTGTATTAAAATAATCATCAAAGTAAAGGCTTCTTATCATATAACCGCCGTCTTTTGCGTGCTTATCAAGGCTGAGAAACGGAAAAAGACGCTTGCAGATTAACTCTTTTTCTGCCGTATCAATAAGATACTTCCATTCATTTCTGTATTTTTCAGCCTTCGACATAAACATCCTCCACAATTCTGCCTTCAGCGTCTACATAGAAACATTTCGTTCCGTACACCTTACCGCTGTCTATTACATAATAATCGAACGCATACTGGCTAAATCCGCTTGTATTTGCGGCAGTTACTCTTATAAAATATTGTCCCTTGGGCAATAGGTCGAATTGTACGGTCGGAAGCTTTAAATTCTCCTGCCTTACTATTACGTTATTGAAGCTATAATCCCTTGCAAGCTCAAAGGTATATGTTATCGTTTCAGCATCAAAATCATAAGAATTTTCCCACTCAACAGATAATTTATCACCCGTCTTTTGAGGAACACCGATGAAGAAAGGCATCGGCTTTTCGTATGATTCCTTATAGAGCCTGTAATTTGTTTCGATTTCTTCAGCAAGCTTTCCGACAACAATATCATATTCCGCCGAGGTCAGTGGAGCGTACATTCTGTCTGGCATTTTATATACATACGGCTTTAACAGTGCTGAATATGCAGCCGACATACCGTTTATTCGTTCAGGCGACAGATACGCTTTTATGTCCTCAATAGCACTGTCCAAAGCTGCACGGTATTTTTCTGATTTCAGGCATCTTTGGAACAGGACATTGCCCCAATAGTTACTAATACCCGTTTCCCACGCACTATAATCAATACGTTGCTGAATTTTATACTCTTCTTTCTTTAAAGAGCCATCATTATCCCACGAAATGAAATACCACTTCTCAGAGTTTAACGGGCTGTATAGATACACATTTCTGCTCTGTGTATCTACATTCCCCATCAGAATGTGAAATGCCATCCAGTAGCTTAAGTTTTCAATATCAAAGTTCTCGTCAAGCACCGTATCTATCGGGATAGAATAGTCATTTACCTTTTCAAGCATTTCGATAAGCTTAGCGTGGTCATCGCTGCCCTTGACCTCAAGTATCTGCTCAAATGCTTTCAAATCGTATGCAGGGTCAGTTTTTAATTTAATAGCGTCCCCATATCTGTAAAACTCACAGGAATTTATTTTATAAAGATGTCCGTTTCGGTCAAGTCCGTGTGCTCTGAGTGCAGTTTTGTTGAGCTGTTCTACCTGAGTGTATATTCCGTAATCCTGAAACTGACCGTTTCCGCCCGAGGTCGTATCCTTGACATACAGATGTACAAACGTAGTGCGTAATCCCATCATTTCATCAATTCCAGAAATCAAGTCATATGCCATTTTATTTCTGAATCTCAAGCCTTCCGACTGATGCTTATTGAGTGCAATAGTAGATTGTCCACGCCACTGTCCCTTGTTTTCCTTTATACTAATCTTATAATTCTTTTGAGGATTTATACTCGATGTCTGACCTCTTATCTGGACGGTACAGTTAGGAGAAACCTGATTATACCCCAACTCCCCTGCAATAACGCCATTTTCGTCGCCGACCTGCAAAAGTCCTTCTACCTTATAACGGTCGACACCCATTCTTTCATAA
>JAFULX010000037.1 GCA_017483065.1 Clostridia bacterium
AAAAGCAGCAGATTATCTTGTAAAATGTCTGGAAAACTACAATCCAAGCAGAATTGAAAAAATGCTTGATGAAATGCACGAAATTGAGCATAGTGCAGATGTAAAAAGACACGAAATGGGCGATGCACTTGCAAGGGCATTTGTAACACCCGTTGACCGTGAGGATTTGGATATGCTGAGTCATAAGCTCGATAATGTAACCGACAAGATTGAGGACGTTGTTCAGAAGCTCTATATCAACAATATAACAGAAATCAATCCTTCTGCTGTTGTATTTGCAAAACAGATTGTAGAAGCTTGTGAATATCTGTGTGAGATTATGGAAGAATTTGAAAACTTTAAGAAGTCCAAAAAGCTTCAGGCTCTAATTATAAAGCTTAATGATATTGAGGACGAGTGCGATAAGCTCTACCTTTCCTCAATGCGTGAGCTTATGAAGAATCCGCAGGACGTTCTCGTTACAATTTCGTGGCGTGAGATATTCGACTGCTTTGAATCCTGTGCCGATGCCTGCGAGCACGTAAGTGAATATATCGGTACGGTTATTATGAAAAATACTTAATACATAAAGAGAAAAAGACTAAGGAAAAATTGTACAGAAAAGTTAATGAAAGAGGTGCGTTATGAGTTTTTTATTAGATGGATTTATGGCGGTAACATGGCAGCAGATTGTTATGTATATCGTTGGAATATTCTTGATTTATCTTGCAATCAAGAAAGAGTATGAGCCTTCGCTGCTGTTGCCGATGGGCTTTGGTGCTATATTGGTTAATTTGCCGCTTTCGGGTGTGCTGAATCAGACAATCGAAGGTATCGGAGAAGTACAGGGAATTATACAATGGTTATATGAGTTGGGAATCGGTGCGTCAGAGGCAATGCCGCTTTTGCTGTTCATTGGTATCGGTGCGATGATTGATTTTGGTCCGCTTCTCTCAAACCCGAAAATGTTCCTGTTCGGTGCTGCCGCACAGTTCGGAATATTCTTTGTAGTTATCGTTGCAGTTATACTTGGCTTTGATTTGAAGGACGCAGCTTCAATCGGTATCATAGGTGCAGCAGACGGTCCGACCTCCATTTTGGTATCGCAGGTACTTAAATCGAATTATATAGGACCGATTGCGGTGGCGGCATACTCGTATATGGCGTTAGTACCGATTATCCAGCCGCTGGCGATAAAGGCTGTTACCACAAAGAAGGAAAGACAGATTAAAATGACCTACAATCCTGCGAATGTATCAAAGGGTCTCAGAATTGCATTTCCTATCATCGTTACCTTTATTGCAGGCTTTATTGCGCCGACCTCCGTTGCACTTGTAGGCTTCCTTATGTTCGGAAACCTTTTGAGAGAGTGCGGTGTGCTTGACTCATTGTCAGAAACCGCACAAAAGGTGCTTGCTAATCTTGTAACCCTGCTTTTGGGTATAACAATCTCCTTCAGTATGATTGCAGAGCAATTTGTAAATGTCCAGACACTTATTATTATGGGTCTTGGTCTGGTAGCGTTTGTATTTGATACTATTGCAGGCGTGTTCTTTGCGAAGTTCCTGAATCTGTTCACAAAGAACAAAATCAATCCTATGGTCGGTGCTGCAGGTATCTCTGCATTCCCGATGTCGTCCCGTGTAATTCAGAAGCTCGGTCAGGAAGCAGACCCACAGAACTTCCTTCTTATGCACGCAGTCGGAGCAAATGTTTCAGGACAGATTGCTTCGGTACTTGCAGGAGGAATGATTCTTAACCTGATTCCGCAGCTCATAAAGTAATAGGAGGCTAAAAATATGAATTATACAGATTTAATGTCAGCGGTTAAGCTTATGGGACAGGGTATGCTCGCAATATTTATTGTAATGGCTGCAATATCCGTCATAGTTTATCTGATTACCAAATTCTCGAAATAAAATGTATAGTTTGTCAGACGGCAGGGCTATTGTGATGCTCTGCCGATGACGTATTATATAAATGGGGGATTCAAAAATGGAATCTATTTTAAATTTTATAGGAAAATTAAATGATAATGTTATTTGGGGATTGCCTATGGTGATATTGATGATTGGTACAGGCATTTTCCTGACATTTCTCACTAAGGGTGTAATTTTTACCAAGTTTAATGTTGTTATGCGTTACACAACCAAGACACTGTTTAGCAAGGTTGATAAGTCGCAGCTGGAAGAGGGTGCAATTACGCCTTTTCAAGCAGTATGTACCGCATTGGCTGCAACTGTGGGTACAGGCAATATCGTAGGTGTTGCTCTGGCAATCGCAACAGGCGGTCCTGGTGCAATATTCTGGCTGTGGATTTCTGCTTTGGTTGGTATGGTCATCAAATACTGCGAGGTTACACTTTCTCAGGCATACCGCACAACCAATGATAAGGGCGAGGTAGTCGGCGGACCTATGTACTATATCTCAAAGGGTATGGGCAAAAAGTGGCTGGCTGTTCTGTTTGCCATATTTGGGGGCTTTGCTTCTTTGGGTATTGGTGCGTCCGTGCAATCTAATGCTTTGGCAGGCGGCGTAAATGCTACTTTCGGTATTCCGACCTGGGCTATTGGTGTTGTTGTGGCTGTTTTGGGTGCTTTGATTTTTATTGGCGGCATTAAGCGTATTGCTACCGTTACGGAGTTTCTGGTTCCCGTTATGTCGATTTTATATATCGCAGGTGCTTTGATTGTTCTTATTGTAAATATCGAGCAAATTCCTTCAGCCTTTGGTTTGATTATTAAGAATACCTTTACAGGAACTGCCGCAGTCGGAGGATTTCTTGGGGCAAGTGTTATGTACGCCTGCCGTGTCGGTATGGCAAGAGGCGTATTCACTCACGAAGCAGGTATGGGTTCAGCACCTATCGCTCACGCTTCTGCCTCCACCGACCATCCTGCCCGTCAGGGACTTTGGGGTGCATTTGAGGTGTTCTTTGACTCAATCGTTATGTGTACAGTAACTGCTTTGGTTATTCTGACCTCAGGCTTATGGACCGATGCTGCATTGGTTGGCGATACACGTGCAATGAGCTCTATGGCTTTTGAAAATGCGTTTACGGGCGGTCAGTACATTGTAACTGTTGGTCTCTGCCTGTTTGCATTTGCAACAATTATTGCATGGTATTATTATGGCGAAAAGTGTATTGAGTATTTGTCGAAAGGCAACAAGGTCGTTAGATTTATCTATCAGATTGTCTATACACTTATGATTTTCTGGGGCTGTGTTGCAAGTCTTGACGCTGTTTGGGAATTTGCTGATTTGTTCAACGGTCTGATGGCAGTTCCGAACCTGATTGCTCTGATTGCACTGGCTCCTGTCATCAAGCGACTGAGCGACAATTTCTTCAAAAATCCGGATATAATACGT
>JAFULX010000038.1 GCA_017483065.1 Clostridia bacterium
ATGATACTGTTGTTGACAGCAGCTTTGATTTTCAAACGGTTACGAATGATACCTGAGTTACTCATAAGCTCCTGTATTTTATCTTCCTCATACTGTATAATCTTTTCGATGTCAAAGTTATCAAAAGCAGCTCGGAAATTATCCCGTTTATTTAATACACACTCCCAGGAAAGTCCTGCCTGAAAGCTTTCGAGTATAAGAAGCTCATACAGCTTTTTGTCGTCATACAGGGGACGTCCCCATTCTTCGTCGTGGTATTTTACATATTTTTCGTTGGCAAGATTTACCCAACTGCATCTTTTGTTCTCCACGGTTTTCGCTCCTTTTGAGTATCCTGTTATAAATATACCACTGAAAACAAGGCTGCTCTCAGTGGTATTAAGATTAAAATATATTCGTTATTGTCATTCCCATTCAATTGTGGCAGGGCTCTTCGGGCTGAGGTCATAGAGAACTCTGCAAACACCGGGAACTTCAGCAAGAATTCTGTCCGTAATCTTTTTCAGTACGTTCCTGTCAAGCTCGGGAACGGTTGCACTCATTGCGTCAACGGTATTGACTGCACGGATTATAACGGGCCAGTCGAACACTCTTTTGCCGTTTCTTACACCTGTTGAACGGAAATCGGTGACAACGGTGAAGAACTGCCAAACCTGCTTTGTGAGTCCTGCCGTGTCAAATTCCTCACGCAAAATTGCGTCAGACTCACGAAGTGCGGCAAGACGGTCACGTGTGATAGCACCTGTACATCTTACGCCAAGTACAGGACCGGGGAAGGGCTGACGGTCAACCATTGATTCGGGAAGTCCGAGAGCATTGCCGACTACACGAACCTCGTCCTTGAACAAAAGCTTAACAGGCTCGACCAGCTCAAACTGCATATCCTCGGGCAGACCGCCGACATTATGATGTGCTTTTACGCCATCGCTTTCTAGAATATCGGGGTAAATTGTACCCTGTGCGAGGAAGGAAATCCCCTCAAGCTTGCGAGCCTCCTCATCGAACACCTTTATAAATTCTCCGCCTATAATCTTACGCTTGGTTTCAGGCTCGTCAACGTCCTTGAGCAAATCTAAAAATCTGTCGGAAGCGTCAACGTAAATCAGGTTTGCATCAAGACCATTCTTGAACACCTCGATAACCTGCTCGCTTTCGCCCTTTCTCATAAGTCCGTGATTAACGTGAACGCAGACAAGCTGTTTGCCGATAGCCTTGATAAGAAGAGCGGCAACAACCGAGCTGTCTACACCACCCGAGAGTGCGAGAAGCACCTTTTTGTCGCCAACCTGTGCTCTGACCTCGGCAACCTTATCTTCGATAAATTTATCTGCTAATTCCTTGGTGGTAATACGTTCCATTGATTCGGGTCTTGTATTTGAATCCATAATTTTATCCCTCGCTTTTCGTTTATTTTTTTATTCTATCACATAACGGTGTTGTTTTCAAGCATTTATTATGCGTTTACAGCAAATTTTTACGCAGCTCTTCGCCCGATGCTGTATGCAGATATGCGGGAGCGATATCGAAAACTGTTTTGCAGCCGCAAGCACCCTCACAGTTCAAACGGTAAGCAGCTCTTGCATATGCGGTAAGCACACTTGATGTGAATTCGGGATTGGAGTCCAGCTTCAGGCGGTACTCAATGACGTGCTTGTTCTCGCCGTCAAAGCCTGTTGTACCTGTTCTGAATACCATACCGCCGTGGGGAATACCCTTGTGGTCACGGTCAAGCTCTTCCTGAGAAATGAAATGTACCGTGGTATCGTAATCCGCAAAATAGTTGGGCATTGTTTTGATTTCATTTTCTATTCTTGCCAAATCGGCACCGTCCTCGGCAACGACAAAGCATTCTCTCAAATGCTTCTGTCTTGTTGTAAGCTCGGGATTTTCGCCCGCTCTTACGCTTTCCAAAGCCGACTCAACGGGAATAGTGTACTGTCTTGCGTCCAGAACGCCGTCAATTCTGCGTACTGCGTCGGAATGTCCCTGACTTACGCCTTTGCCCCAGAAGGTATAATCGTTGCCGTTTGGAAGTATTGCCTGACCGTAAAGACGGTTTAATGAAAACATACCAGGGTCCCAGCCGACAGAGATAATGCTGACCTTACCGCTCTTTCTGCTTTGGGCATCAACTCTGGCAAAATGCTCGGGGATTTTAGCGTGTGTATCGAAACTGTCTATGACGTTAAAATACTTCGCCATTTCGGGCGTTTGCTGCGGAAGGTCGTTTGCACTGCCGCCGCACAAAATCATAACGTCAATCTTGTCGGTCATTTTAACAGCGTCATCAACCGAATAAACGGGAACGCCTGTTTTTGTCTTGACCGAGTCGGGCGCTCGTCTTGTAAAAAGTGCCGTAAGCTCCATATCCTCGCTCTTGCTGACAGCCGCTTCGACGCCACGTCCTAAGTTGCCGTAACCGACAATTCCAATCCTGATTTTCATCAATAGGTCACCCTTCCTTGTTTGGAAATTTCAAAAAAACAATACCATAAATCAGCGAAAATTTCAAGTAGTCAGGCGAAATTTTGCCGAAATACACAAAATTTTTTTTATATAGTATATCCCAAATGTGAAAATTAAAATCTGAAATCACGCTTACCGCCCTCAAGGTCAAAAAGGTACTGCTTCGCAATAGCCTTAACCTTATCGTTTGTAATGCGTTCCAATTCACGTTCGATTACGGCAAGTCCCTTTTCCTTGGTATCAGGAGCGGCGTAATCCTCCAGATACTCCTTCAGGGTCATAAGAGCATTCGGCTGACAGCAGTTTACAATCTGTCCCGACTTTACAAGCGACATAAATCGGTCGCCCGTTCTTCCCTCACGGTAGCAGGCGGTACAGAAGCTTGGAATATGACCGAGCGACAAAAGCCAGTTTACCACCTCGTCAAGTGTTCTTGTGTCCTCAACATCAAACTGCTGAGAATTCTGCTCCTCGCCGCCGTCAGCATAACCGCCAACGCTTGTTCTTGAGCCGCCGCTGATTTGCGAGATACCAAGCTCGAGTACCCGTTCTCTTGTTTTCTGCGATTCTCTTGTCGATATAATCATACCTGTATAAGGCACTGCAATTCTCAAAACCGCAACAATCTTTGCAAAGGTATCGTCGTCAATTGCATTGGAGAAATCGTCGGGGTTAATATCCTCGGCAGGACGTATTCTTGGCACACTTATGGTATGCGGACCGACGCCGAACGCAGCCTCGAGATGCTCTGCGTGCATTAAAAGTCCGACAAAATCATAGCGGTAGAGGTTAAGTCCGAACAGAACTCCGCAGCCGACATCGTCTATACCGCCCTCCATTGCTCTGTCCATCGCCTCGGTGTGATACGCATAATTGCTTTTCGGACCTGTCGGGTGCAGCTCCTCATAGGTCTTTTTGTGATAGGTTTCCTGAAACAGAATATATGTGCCAATTCCCGCATCCTTGAGCCTTCTGTAATTTTCAACCGTCGTTGCGGCAATATTGACATTCACACGTCTGATTGCACCGTTTTTATGCTTGATTGAATATATCGTTTCAATGCTCTCGAGTATATATTCGAGTGGATTGTTCACGGGGTCCTCGCCCGTTTCGAGTGCAAGGCGTTTATGCCCCATATCCTGAAGAGCGATAACCTCACGCTTGATTTCCTCCTGAGTGAGCTTTTTGCGGCAGATATTTTTGTTTTTGTAATGATACGGACAGTATGTACAGCCGTTTACGCAGTAGTTTGACAGATACAGCGGTGCAAACATAACAATTCTGTTGCCGTAAAATTTCTGTTTGATTTCCTTAGCAAGTGCAT
>JAFULX010000039.1 GCA_017483065.1 Clostridia bacterium
AATAATTTAAAAAAAGTTTAATTTAGGAGGAAAAATATCATGGCAGATGTAGCTAAGATTTTGGACGAAATTAAAGAACTTAAGCTTCTCGAGGTAGCAGAGCTTGTAAAGATGATGGAAGAGGAGTTTGGTGTAAGCGCAGCAGCTCCGGTTATGGTTGCAGGTGTAGCAGCTGAGGGTGGCGCAGCAGCAGCTGAGCAGAGCGAGTTTGAGGTTGTTCTTGCAGAAGCAGGCGCTTCAAAGCTTAACGTAATCAAGGTTGTAAGAGAGCTTACAGGTCTTGGTCTTAAGGAAGCTAAGGAGCTCGTTGACGGTGCTCCGAAGTCACTCAAGACCGGCGTATCTAAGGAAGACGCTGAGGCTATGAAGGCTAAGTTGGAAGAAGCAGGCGCAAAGGTAGAGTTGAAGTAATTGCCGTATAAGCAATTTTATCGACACTTGGCGCATACCTCATTCGACTTGTATATCAAATAAAGGAAAAAGTTATGATTTTAGACCTGTCAGACATCATAAAAAATGACAAGGATGTTATGTCCGTAGATTGCGATATAGACCTCTCGTCTTTAGAGTTTATGGGTGAGGATTTTACCTTCTCCAAACCCTTGCATATAGTCGGAGTTGTTCGCAATAATACAAAGAACCTCGAACTTGACGCAGAGGTAAGCGGTAGTATGCAGGTGCGATGTGCACGCTGTGCAAAGCCGTTTTCAACCGAGGTCAGGTTTGATGTGTCCGAAATACTTATCCGTGAGGACGGCGAGATTTCGCCCGATTCCGACGTAGTAATCTTTTCGGGTCACGAGGTTGACTTGACAGAGATTGTAACAAACAACTTTTTTATGAATGTATCGGGACGTTATTTGTGCAAAGAGGATTGCAAGGGCTTATGCTCCGTATGCGGTATTGACCTCAACGAGGGTACTTGCAGCTGCGACTCTGACACAATTGACCCCAGATGGGCGGCTTTAGCTGAGATAATCAAGGATACAACTACTGAATAGGAGGTGCGATTGAGATGGCAGTACCTAAGGGTAAAGTATCGAAATCAAGACGTGATAAAAGACGAGCAAACTGGAAGCTGACTATTCCCGGCATGGTGGAGTGTCCTAAGTGCCACGAGTGGAAGATGCCTCACAGAGTTTGTAAGGCTTGCGGCTACTACAACGGTAAAGAGGTTGTAAAGGTAGACGCTGAATAATTGAATTGAAAATGGGTGTTGCTAACGCAACACCCATTTTTGTATTATTTTACAGACATCATATCTATATTATCTGTCAGCCGCTTTTCTCCAAAGCCCTTTATAAGCTTGAGGTCATACACAGTTTCAAAGGGACGGATTGTCTTTCGAAAATTGACAATCTTCTCTGCCATAGACTCCCCTATTCCATCGAGTTCTTGAAGTTCCTCGACGCTTGCGGTATTTATATCTATTGCATTTTCACTGACTGCCGTCTGCTCTTCAAAATGTACCTCATTTGCTTTATATTTGATTTCCTCAACGACAAACACCGCCAACGCACAAAGCAGTGCAAGCAGTACCCAAGCACCCAAAAGCTTATTCCCCTTTGCCAATCCTGTCACCTCTCATATCAAAGGGGGATACTGCATTTTGCAGCTCCCCCGATTGTTTTATCTGTTTTCAATAATATATGCACAAAGTGCGTCAACAGCCTCGGCAACGGTCATATCGGAAGCCTTCTCATCGGTACGCTTCTTATATTCAACCACACCGTCAGCAGCCTTTTTACCGACTACAATACGTGCAGGAATACCAATCAAGTCCATATCCTTGAACTTAACGCCTGCTCGCTCGTCCCTGTCGTCAATCAGAACGTCGATACCACGCTTTTTAAGCTCTGTGTAGATTTCCTCAGCAAGCGCTTTCTGCGTTTCGTCCTTGACGTTTACAGGCACAACAGCCGCCTCAAACGGTGCGATTGATACAGGGAGTATCATACCGTTTTCATCGTGATTTTGCTCGATAGCCGCCGAGATACATCTTGTTACACCAATACCGTAGCAGCCCATAATAACGATATTATCGCTGCCGTTATCGTCCTGGTATGTAAGTCCGAGTGCCTCGGAATACTTAGTACCAAGCTTGAAGATGTGTCCTACCTCTATTCCCTGTGCCGTCTTGATTTCCTTACCGCATTTCGGGCATACATCGCCGTCGGTTACTACACGGATATCCGCAACAACGTCAGGAGTGAAATCCCTGTTGATATTCGTATTCTTATAATGATATCCCGTATCGTTTGCACCGATGATGAAATTCTTCATTTCGGCAACCTCAAGGTCAGCGTACACAGGAATACTAAGACCGACAGGACCTGCAAACCCAACCTGTGCATTGGTAAGCTCACGCACCATATGCGGCTCAGCAAGCTCCAAATCGTCAGTACATCCGACAAGATTTTTCAGCTTTACCTCATTGATATCTCTGTCACCACGCACCATTGCTGCAATATACTTATCATCTGCCTTGTAAATGATAGTTTTTGCAAACATATGGTTTTCACAGCCAAAGAAGCCGACAAGCTCCTCGATTGTATGAACGTCGGGGGTTTCAACCTTTTCCATAGTCAAATCGCCCTCGGGGTATGTTTTTGCTGTCGGAACACACGGTGCTTTCTCATAGTTTGCCGCATAACCGCAGGCGTCACAGTATGCAATACCGTCCTCACCGACGGGGGATTTTACCATAAACTCCTGTGAGCCGCTGCCGCCCATTGCACCCGAATCGGCGTCAACAACCGTAAAATCAAGTCCTAAGCGTGTGAAAATTCTGCAATATGCGTCATACATCTTGCGATACGACTCGTCAAGTCCCTTTTCGTCACGGTCAAAGCTGTAAGCGTCCTTCATTATAAACTCTCTGCCACGCATCAAGCCAAACCTCGGACGAGCCTCGTCACGGTACTTTGTCTGAATTTGATACAATGTTAAGGGATATTCCTTATAGGAACGCACCTCGTTGATTACAGTCTGTGTGAAAAGCTCCTCGTGAGTAGGTCCAAGACAGAAATCCCTGTCGCCCCTGTCCTTGAGCTTAAACATACTCGGCCCGAAAACCTCCCATCTGCCCGACGCCTGATACACCTCGGCAGGCAGCAGTGCAGGCATAAGAAGCTCCTGTGCACCCGCAGCATTCATTTCCTCACGGATAATCTGCTCAACCTTTTTAAGTGATTTCAAGCCAAGCGGCAGATAGGAATATATTCCTGCCGCCATTCTGCGGATAAAAGCACCTCTGAGCATAAGCTGATGGCTTACAATTTCCGCCTCCGACGGTACCTCACGCAGCGTAGGTACAAGTAAATTTGACATTCTCATTATGAATATTTGCTCCCTTCAATCCCTTTATACAATCTCTGCACCGCTCTGAATATCTTTCAAGGTTGTCAAAACGGACAGTTCGTCGCCGTATTCTGCGGACAAAATCATTCCCTGTGACTCAAGTCCCATCATCTTTCTCGGCTTGAAATTCGCTATAAAGACAACATTTTTGCCGATAAGCTCCTCGGGTGAGTGGAATTTTGCGATACCCGACAAAATCTGTCTGGTTTCACTTCCCACCTGCAGGGTAAAGCGTAAAAGCTTGTCCGATTTCTTAACCTTTTCACATTCGATAACCTTACCTACACGCAGGTCAAGCTTAAGAAAATCGTCAAATTCGCAGAAATCCTTATAGGGTGCGATTTCGATTTTTTCTTCGGTATCTGCCTCTGCTGCAAGCTCCTCAAGCTTCTTATCAAGGTCAATTCTCGCAAAAAGCGGTACAGCCTCGCCGACCTTTTCTCCCGATTTCAAAGCACCGAAGGTCTGCACGCTCTCATATGAAAGCACGCATGAGTTAATCTGCTCGGAAATCTTCTTTGCGGTTTCGGGCATAAATGCGGAAAGCAGACTTGCGATTATACGGATTGTTTCGGCTAAGTTATACAGCACAGTTCCGAGTCTTGGCGTATCCGCCTCATTTTTTGCAAGCACCCACGGGGTAGTTTCGTCAATATATTTGTTGGCACGGTTCACAATCGCCCAGATTTCGTCAAGACTGTCCGCAATGTGCCACGTTTCCATCTTCTTTGCAATCTTCTCGCAAGCAGATGTTGCAACTGCCTTCAAATCAGCATCAAACTCACCCTCTGCTACAGGCTTGGGGATTACGCCATCGAAATACTTGTTAAGCATTGCAACGGTACGGTTTACAAGGTTTCCGAGCGTGGCTGCAAGGTCGGAATTGAAGCGGTTTATAAACACCTCATAGGTAATCGTGCCATCATTTGCAAAGGGCATTTCGTGCAATGAGTAGTATATCACCGCATCAACACCGAAATGACGTACCAAGTCCTCGGCATAGATAACGTTACCTCTCGATTTGGACATTTTTTCGCCATTTTCGCCGAACAGCATCCACGGGTGACCGAATACCTGTTTGGGAAGCGGCTCACCGAGTGCCATCAGCATAATCGGCCAGTAAATGGTGTGAAAACGCAGGATATCCTTTCCTATAATATGCACATCGGCAGGCCAGTATTTCTCATAAAGCTCGCCATTTTTATCGGGTGAATATCCGAGTGCGGTGATATAGTTTGAAAGTGCATCAATCCACACATATATGATATGTCCGGCGTCAAATTCCACAGGGATACCCCAAGTGAAGCTTGTTCTCGACACGCACAAATCCTGCAAGCCCGGCTTGATGAAATTGTTTATCATTTCCTTCTTGCGAGATTCGGGTTGAATGAAGTCGGGGTGACTTTCGATATATTCC
>JAFULX010000040.1 GCA_017483065.1 Clostridia bacterium
AAAATGGAGTGAATATGTAAAGGATTATATTCACGATACAGAGAATGAATTGAAAACTGCTGAGTCTGCCTTTGCAAAGCTTGCTCCCAAAAAGTACGCCGAGTATAAGCTCAAAAGCAATGAAAACGGCAGTATCAGCTTTATTAGAATAAAAAATGGTATAGAGGTAAGCTTTGATACGGCGAGGTTTGGCTTTGACGATACGGGAAGTCTTGTAAGCTACAATATTTCATATACCGAAAATGCAGAATTTCCGCTGCCTGAGGGAATTTTATCATCTGATGAGATTTGTGAAATCCTGTTTGACGAGTATGATTTCTCGGTGATGTTCGGGATTGACGGTAAAACAAACACAGCAGTACCATTTTACACATTAATGAAGGATTGTCGTGAGGTGACTTTCAGCGTTGAGCCGTACAGCGGCAAAGCAATTGACTATAAGGGTACAATTATCGAACACAGTGCTTCCGAGAAATATGAATATTCCGATACGGAAGGTCACTACGCTGAGGATAAATTTGAAAAGCTTGCAGAATACGGAATAGGCTTTGGCGGAGGTATGCTTAATCCAAATGCAGATATAACGCAGAAGGAATTGGTAACACTTCTCGCTACGGCATTTAATAACAGCAGTGATTACGAGTACACAGTAAAAAGATTTATTGATGATAAAATAATTGAAAAAGAGGCTTACGCAGAAAACGAAAGCCTTACCAGAGAAGATGCGTCGATTATATTTATCCGTATCCTCGGTGCGGAGGAATATGCAAGGTTCAATGAGATATACAACTCACCGTTTGCAGATGTTTCGGAGAATAAGGGATACATCTCAATTTTGAAGGCGTTGAAGGTTGTAAATGGTGACACAGACGGCTGTTTTTATCCGAAAAAGCTCCTTACTCGTGGAGAAGCTTTGATTATGATTTATAATTATCTTTCAAGATAATAGAATTTAGTTGACAAATTCCCGACCTGTATGTTAAAATAGAAAACAAATATATGCGGAGGAAATTTAAATGAGTACACCGATTGCAAAACAGTACATATTGGATTTTGAACAGTTAGGCTTGGGTATGTTCGTACACTGGGGGTTATATTCGCAGGCAGGACAGGGCGAATGGATTTTGCATTACAACGAAATGATAAAGTATAACGAGCAAAGACGTCAGCTCGGCTTGCCCGAGGAGGAACCGCCCGTAACGCTGATAACGCCCGAATATATGAAATTGAAGGATACATTTACTGCGGAGGATTTTGACGCAGAAAAGCTTGTTCTTACAGCGAAGGCGGCAGGCTGCAGATACATTACGCTCACAACACGTCATCACGAGGGATTTTCCCTTTACGACACCTGCGGACTTAATGACTTTGACGCTCCGCACAGTCCTGCTAAACGTGATTTGATTCGTGAGTTTGTTGATGCCTGCAACAAGTATGATATTGTACCCTTCTTTTATCACACAACTCTTGACTGGTACAAAAAGGAATTTTCTGAGAATTTTGACGAATATCTCGAATATTTGAGAAAAAGCGTAGAAATCCTTTGCAAGAACTATGGTAAAATCGGAGGACTTTGGTTTGACGGTAACTGGTCAAAGCCAGATGCCGACTGGAAGGAAAGCGAGCTTTACGCAACTATACGCAAATACCAGCCCGAGGCTATGATTATAAATAACACAGGTCTTGAATTAAGAGGTACGACGGGTGATATAGAAATTGACTCCGTTACCTTTGAACGTGGCACTCCAGAGCCTATGGACAGAGAAGGTATGCCGAAATATCTTGCTGCTGAAATGTGCCAGACGGTAAACGACCATTGGGGAATAGGCAAGGCTGACCTTAACTACAAGTCACCGAAGGAGCTGATTGAGAACATTTGCGATTGCCGCAAGGTAGGAGCAAATATGCTCTTGAATATTGGATCTGAGGCACAGGGGGCTGTCAACACATATCAAAATCACTTGCTTGGTCTTGTCGGTGAATGGATGAAAATTTTCGGTGAGGCTATTTATAATGGTAGACCGTATCCGAGCATTGGCATTGGCAAGAACTTTATCCTTAAAAGCACCGACGGAAAGAGCTTGTACATCTTCGTCTATAATTTAGGTGTTGTCGGCTCTAAAGACGTTGTTCTTGAAGGACGATATATTGGTAGCTATGCTTTTGGCAATGTCACCGATAAAATCAAATCGGTTGAATGGATGGATAACGGTGAAAAGCTTGATTTTCTTCAGGGCAAGGATATGCTTTGTGTTAATTTTACAGGCTATCCCTACGGTGTGTCATATATAGTAAGAGTTGCAAAAGCTGAAATATTGGAATAATTTTTAAGGGCAGTTCAAAAATGAACCGCCCTTAAATTTTTGACAATGTCCGAGATTGCATAGGAAAGAGCCCTTACGTCATACATCGAATTATAGTAGCTGAAGCCTGCTCTTACCGCACCGTGCCTTGCTGTGCCTAATGTTTTATGTGCAAGATATGCACAATGCCATCCGCCTCTGGTAGCAATATCGTACTGTACAGCAAGTATTCTTGAAACCTCCTCCGAGGGCATTCCGTCGACAGTAAAAGCAACTGTGCCGTTACGCTTATTCATATCTCTGCCTCCGAGAACGGAAACTCCGTCTATGCTGTCAAGGCGGTTTATAAGATTTTCGGCAAGTAAGCGTTCGTGTGCAAGGATTTTACTGCTGCCTTTTTTCAAAATAAAATCCACAGCTCTGCCGAGTGCGGCGATTGCCGGTGTGTTAAGCGTTCCCGAGTGAAGCATATCCGGAAGCGTTAAAGGCTGTGTAAGACTTTTTGAAAGCGAGCCTGTGCCGCCTGTGATGTACGGCTCAAGCCTTGCACGCTCACCAACATACAAGCCTCCTGTTCCAAGAGGTCCCAAAAGGCTTTTGTGTCCCGAAAATGCCAATAAATCGATACACATAGCGTCAACATCAATATCAACTGTTCCTGCACTTTGTGCGGCATCTACGAGGAATATCAGCCCGTTAGCCCGTGCGATTTTTCCGATTTCGGCAATCGGCTGAATACTGCCCGATACATTTGATGCGTGTGTACACACAATCAGCTTGGTATCGTCCTTTATTGCCGCTTTTATATCCTCGGGATTTACATAACCCTCGTTGTCTGCATATACAACTGTATAGTTACCGAGCTTATTTACTGGGCGAAGTACGCTGTTATGTTCCATTGAAGTCACAATTGCGTGACCGCCCTGCGACAGAATACCGTTTATTGCCATATTAAGAGCTAAGGTCGCATTTTGAGTGAATGCAATTCGCTCTGGAGCGGATATTTTAAACAGCTTTGCAAGCTTATCAGCTGTATCTGTTACTATTTTTGCTCCCTTTATACTGTATTTGTGACCGCCCCTGCCTGCATTAACGCTGTTTAAGAGAGTATTTTTTGTGAGCGAGGTCACAACAGACAAGGGTTTTCTTTTAGTGGTTGCGGGGTTGTCAAGATATATCATAAAAACCATCACTATCCGATTTAATTATTCTTTTAATCTTATACCGTGCGGTATATTTTGTCAGAATATCCTTGTATTTTTCATCGGTCTTAACCGAGTAAGAGCATCCGCTTGTGCTGTTGGGGGTATGAATTACCTCCGCTTTAATTTTTTGTGCGGAAAGCTCCTTTGAAAGCCGTGTCGCCATAGTAATTGAGCCGACCTCGGCATAGATTTGCGGCATATTATCCTTCCTTCCGTACAATATTTGAATATTACCTCCTGTTTTATAGTATGCCCGACATAAAATACTGTGAAATTGAAAAAAAGGATTGAAACCTGCTGTGGTATTCAATCCTTTTCAATTTATCTGTATTTATCCCAAGGGTCGGGAGTTCTGGAGGGAAGGTTGGAGGGACGTCTGCGTGTATTAGCAGAGGAGGTTGTTCTCCGTGATGTACTGTACCCCGATGTTCTTGTTCGTGTACGTGAGGTTGTTCTTCTGCGTGCAGAGCTTGTCTGCTGTGTACGGTATCCGTTTCTGTAAGAGGCAGTATGCTGAGATTTCATTCGCCGTCTGCGTTGCTGTCTGCGTTTGTTGCGGTTTACAGCATTTATAATAAGAACAGCAGCAATAAGGATAAGCGGTATCAGAACAAAGGGACTGAGTAAAATATTCCCGACAGCGTGTATGAAATGGAGGAAATAGTCCAGCTTAACCTCGTTGGCAGCAAGCAAATCAACTCCAATGTGGTGTTGACTTACCTCAAGTCCTGTAAGATTTGCGAAGGAGTAGACAACAGAACCGAGTCTGACGCCCTTTTCAATCGGTGCACTTATATTTTCTTCAAGCTTAATTTCTTGCTTAATGTTTTCCTCGGAATAGTCCTTGGGCAAAAGCATAATGATGTCTGCCGACGGTGAGAGTGCAACTCTTGTACTGTCCTTTGCTTCATAAACCTTGGAATCGGAAATAATATCTGCTGTGGTTGCGATTGTCACAGTTTTGTAGTTGTTGAAAATATACTCAAACATTGCCTTCGTATCAACAAAGGAATATGCAAGCTCTTTGTCATTTTCATTTTCACAGCCGAGTACTACCGAAAGCAGGGAGATGCCGTTCTTTTCGGCTGTTGCAACAAGGCAATTGCCAGCTTCGTCTGTTGAGCCTGTTTTCAGACCTGTTGCATAAGGGTAGTAATGGAAGGTGTTGCGGTATCTGCTTATGAGATGATTTGTCGAGGAAATCATCCGTTCCTCGCTCATATTAGTTGCAGGGATTTTTGCTGTCTTGATTTTTGCCAGCTCACAGAATTTTGTGTTTTTTATTGCCTCTCTTGCAAGAACTGCAATATCTGCCGCTGTTGTGTAGTGGTTATCGTCGTGAAAGCCGTGCGGATTGACAAAATTTGTTCCCGTCATTCCAAGCTCTGCGGCACGTGTGTTCATTAAAGCAACAAAGCTTGCGATATCACCCGATATATACTCGGCAATTACATTTGCCGCATCATTTGCAGAGCAAACCATAAGTGCCGTCAAAAGATTTTCAAGTGAAATCTGTTCGCCTGTCTTTAAGCCAAGCTTTGAGTGAAGATATGTAATATCGGCAAGCGCAGACTCGGAAACGGTAATCGTATCTGTAAGATTCCCCTTTTCAAGAGCAAGCATAGCCGTCATAATTTTTGTGACAGAGGCAGGGTAATTCTTTTCGTTGCTGTTGTTTGAGTATATAATTCTGCCGCCGTTTAAATCGTAAAGAATTGCAGACTTTGCACGAGGTGCGGGGAATGAGCTGTTATTTTCATCTGTGTCCTCATCTGTAAATTCAACAGTTTGTGTGGTTTCTGATTCCTTTGGCGTGTCTTCAGGCTCTGCACTTACACAAAACGCACTGAAAGCTGCAACCGTTAAGGTCAGCAGAAATGCCGTAATACGGTTTTTGTTCATAATGAGTTTCTCTCTTTCTTTATCTTATAAATTGATTATATCCCAAAATATACAAATTTGCAACAAATTAGACAATATTTTTTTGCAAAAACTATGGAAAAAAATTACCAAAGATGTTATAATAGATTTTGATAATATTTTTCGGTAATAAAAGGAGCGAAAAACTTGTGAAAATATTAGTTGTAGATGACGAAAAATTGTTGGTTAAGGGTATAAAATATAATCTTGAACAGGAAGGATATCAGGTTGTAACGGCTTTTGACGGCGAAGAAGCGGTGCATCTTGCACACGATGACAGCATTGATTTGATATTGCTCGACCTTATGCTTCCGAAAATGGACGGCTTGACCGTCTGCCGTACTATTCGTGCATTTTCCGATGTTCCTATTGTTATGCTGACGGCAAAGAGCGAGGATATTGACAAAATACTCGGTCTTGAATACGGTGCGGACGACTATATAACAAAGCCGTTTAATATCCGTGAGGTAACGTCAAGAATAAAGGCGATACTCCGCCGTGTAAATCCTGCTCCCAAGCAGAATGACAATGTTATGGTTTCGGGTGATATTGTACTTGATTATAATTTCAGAAGGGTTACAATCAGGGATAAGGTGATTGAGCTTACGGGCAAGGAATTTGACCTGCTCGAGCTGTTTTTGAAGCATCCTGGCAAGGTTTATACGAGAGAAAATCTTCTTGATATTGCATGGGGCTTTGATTATCCCGGTGATGTCAGAACGGTAGACGTGCATATAAGGCGGCTCAGGGAAAAGGTGGAGGACAATCCTGCTGAGCCTGAATTTATAAGAACCAAATGGGGTGTTGGATATTATTATAAGAAAGATTAAGGAACGCTTTTCATCAATGAGATGGGTTATGATGACTACATATCTTGCGGCTATTGTCATAACCCTGATATTGATGAGCGTATATATTCTCGGAGTGCTCGGAGAGAGTCTGCATACCAACGAATCTGTTCAGCTGTTTGCAAAAGCGAATATTATTGCAGATGCGGTTGTGATGAACGAAAGTATGCAGCTTGACGCAGGTGAACAAATAAAGCAGATTATCTCGGGAACGGGTATCCGTGCGATTGCGGTTAATCCGTCCTGTACGGTTACCTATGACAGTAACAGCGAGGCATCGCTTGTCGGTAAGGTTTTAATGCGTGATATTATCAATACCGCAATGACAGGAGAGCATTCTCAGGGTTTGAGTGAGGCGGAGGACGGCTATAACGTGATGTCGGTTGCTGTTCCGATGATGAAGGAGGATAAAATCCTCGGCGTCGTATATCTTAGCGAAACTATCGATGATATTGATAAAACGATATCATACGTTAAGGTTAATATGATAATGTTTTCTGTCCTTATTAGCATACTTGTCGGAATGCTAAGCATAGGTATGAGCTTTTTGGTTACATCACCCATTGACGAGTTTATCAGAGCTGCAAAGGAAATTTCCAACGGCAACTACAAAATGCGTCTTAACGTAAAGGGTGAAAACGAGCTGGCAGAGCTTTCTGAAGCAATGAATTCGATGTGTCAGGCACTTGAAAATATTGATGAAACGCACAAGAAATTTATATCCGATGTGTCTCACGAGCTTAAAACTCCTCTTGCAACAATCAAGCTTATCTGCGACAGTATTGTTGATACCAAAGAGCCTGATATTGAAATGATTAAGGAATTTTTGGGCGACCTTTCCAATGAGGTGGACAGACTTACAAGAATTGTTGAAAGACTTCTTACTCTTACCAAAATCGGTAACGAGGAGGAGCAGATGGCGCTGACGCCTGTTGATTTTAATGTAATGCTTAACGCTGTGCTTAACAGACTAAAACCCAATGCAGAGGCAAAGCACATACTTTTGTGCGGAGATTTTGATGCGCCCGATATTACTCCCGTGCTGATTGATTACGATAAAATCTGGGAGGCGGTTTACAATATTACAGATAATGCGATTAAGTACACTCCTGAGAACGGTACAGTAAAGCTGGAGCTGTTTGCACAGATGTCAGAGCTTGCTGTTTCGGTATCGGACAGCGGTCCGGGAATACCACCTGAGGAGCGTGACAGGATATTTGAACGCTTTTACCGTCTTGATGATTCGAGAACACGTGAAACGGGCGGAACAGGTCTTGGACTTGCGATTGCGAAGGAGGCTGTTTTGCTCCATGGTGGCAGAATTGAGGTTGATGAATCTGAATTCGGCGGTTGCAGATTTACAGTCTTTATACCTCGCAGAAGCAGCGAAGTATAAAGCGATTTTGTAAAATACTGAAAGGGATATTATATGGAACGAGGAAGAAAAACTATCGGAGTGCTTTTGCTGACAGCACTGCTTTTGGCTGTTGGAGTACTGTCGATAAAAATGTTACGCTCACAGGATAGTATTACGGCTGTCGATTTATATTTTCTGAATGAGAGTGTGACCTCAATAGTTTCTGAAAAACGTGATATTAAGCACGATAATACAGACGAGCTTGTTGAGCTTGTGATAACAGAACTGTCAAAAGGACCTCTTGAAAGCGGCAATAAAAGAATTATGCCGAAGAATACAATCTGGACGTTTACAAGGGATTCATCACGGCTTTTGGTTGATTTTTCACAGGATTTTCTTACTACAGATAATGCACAAAATCTTTTGTCAACATATGCTGTTGTTAAATCCCTCTGCTCAATACACGGTATATCTGCCGTTAAGGTTACGGTTGCGGGCGGCGAGCTGATTGCACCCGATAATAGCAGAATTGACTATATTTCCGATAAGGACATAAATCTGGAGGCAGAAACTAACCCGTCCGATACAAAAAGTGTAAAGCTCTATTTTGCCACAGAGGACGGACTGCTGTCACACGAGTGGCGTACCGTGAAGCTTGCGGATACTGTGCCTGTTGGGCAAAATGTCGTGTCCGAGCTTATAAAAGGACCGCAAACCGAGGGACTTATGCCGTCTGTATCTGCCGATACACAGCTAGTATCAGTCGAAATTACTGAGGGTACTGCATATATAAATATGCACCAAAGCTTTATTGACAAAAATTCACAGACACCCGAAAAGGAACGTATTGCTGTTTATTCAATCGTAAATTCTCTTTCAGAACTTGACGGTGTTGTTAATGTACAGTTTTTGATTGACGGGAAGAAAACAACAGGCTTTAAATCTATTGACCTGAGTGTTCTTTTGACCAGAAATGATGCCTTGATAAAATAAACAAAAAGTGCTGTATGAGCTGTCATACGGCATTTTTTTGCTTATGGTTGATATTTTTTGCGTTTTATCGGTTGTAATTGCTTTCAAAGTGTGGTATAATATTTAAGTATGTAAATTTTTGTTAAGAGGTAATGCTGTAATGAACGAACTGCTAAACGAATTTTCAGCTAAAATAAAGGGTAAAACCGTTGCGGTTATCGGTATAGGTATTTCAAATAAGCCGCTTATCGGCTTTTTGCTCAAGCTTGGTGCAAAGGTATCTGCATATGATAAAAAGACTGCCGAGCAACTCGGAGATATCTACGGTGAACTCAAAGAGCTTGGAGTAAAGCTTACTCTGGGAGAGGGGTATCTTGACGAGATTTCTGAGGATATCATATTCAAAACTCCCGGAATGCGTTTCGATGTTCCTGCGCTTGAAAAAGCACGTCAAAGAGGTGCTTGGGTAACATCAGAGATGGAGGTATTTTTTGATGTTTGTCCTGCACGTATTATTGCGATTACAGGCAGCGACGGCAAAACTACCACAACGACGCTGATACATAAGTTTTTGCAGGCGTCGGGCAAAAAAACAAGACTTGGCGGAAATATCGGCAAGCCTCTTCTGGCAGAATGTGAGGATATCACAGAAGATGAGTGGATTGTACTTGAGCTTTCAAGCTTTCAGCTCCACACGATGCGAAAATCACCCGATATTGCGGTTATTACCAATATTACACCAAATCATCTTGATGTCCACAAGGATTATGCTGAATATATCGACGCAAAGAAAAATATTATGGCATATCAGAACGCTGATAATTTGCTCGTTATAAACGCACATAATGAGGAAACGAAAAAGCTTTCGGGTGCAGCAAAGGGCAGAGTACGGACGTTTTCTGCATACTGCGACGCTGATTTTCAACTTAAAAATGGCGTAATATGTCACAAAGATGAAAAAGTTTTAAACGTATCCGATATAAAAATACCAGGTATGCACAATGTTGAAAACTATATGACCGCAATAGCAGCGGTGTACGATATTGTACCGAAAGATGTATTTACAAGGGTTGCAAGGGAATTTGGCGGAGTTGAGCATAGAATTGAGTTTGTAAGAGAGCTTGACGGTGCGAAATACTACAACAGCTCAATAGACTCAAGTCCGAACAGAACTCTCAATACCTTAAAGGTTTTCGGCGATAACGTAGTAATGATAGCAGGCGGTAAGGATAAGGGAATACCGTATGACGAAATCGGACCTGCTGTGACCGAACACGTCAAAACACTTGTACTTATCGGTAAAACTGCCGATAAGATTGAAGATGCAGTTAAAAAGGCTGATACTGAGAGCAGGGTTAAAATACTTCGTGCAACCACATATCCCGAGGCTGTGGTGCTTGCGAAAGAAAGTGCACAAAGCGGTGATGTTGTTATTTTGTCACCTGCGTCAACCAGCTTTGATATGTTTAATAATTTCGAGGAACGAGGCAATCTGTTCAAGCAAATTGTGTTAAATCTCTGATACGGAGGAAATAATGAAAGAGCTTTTAAGAAAACTTTCAGGGCTTAGAGGTATCTCGGGCTATGAATATAGAATTTCCGATAAAATATCCGAACTGTTCAAGCCAGTTGCTGACGAGGTGCATACCGATAAACTCGGAAACGTAATAGCTGTCAAACACAGCACGAAAGTAAATGCACCAAGGCTGATGATTGAGGCTCATATGGACGAAATCGGTCTTATGGTGCGTGATATAGATGAAAATGGCTTTATCGGCTTTGTCAATATCGGCGGTGTTGATACAAGAATTTTGCCTTCGTGCGAGGTTATTATACACGCAAAAGAGGATATATGCGGTGTAATCGGTGCAAAGCCGCCGCATTTGCAGACAGCTGGTGAAGCGGATGATGTATCAAAAATTCAGGATATGGCAATTGATACAGGGCTTTCGGCAGATAAGGTGAAAAGTTTAGTATCTGTCGGTGACGCTATTACAATAAAAGGCGGTTTTTGTGAGCTTTTAGGCGGCAGAGTGAGCGGAAAATCACTTGACGACAGAGCAGGTGTTGCTGTTCTTGTCAAGCTGCTTGAAAAACTGTCCGATGTAAAGCTTGATTTTGATTTATATGCAGTATCAGCAGTATGTGAGGAGGTAAACGGCAGCGGTGCTGCTACCTCAGGCTATGCTATAAATCCTGATATGGCTGTTGCAATTGATGTTACACACGGAATAACGCCTGATAATTCCAAGAATGCGTTTGAGCTTGGCAGCGGCGTTGCGATTGCAAAAGGTCCTAATCTTCACCCTGCACTTACAGACCGTCTTATAAGCACGGCGAAAAATAACGACATCAAGTACAATGTTGAGGTTGAGGGCGGCAATACGGGAACAGATGCGTGGCTGTTACAGGTTGCACGTGAGGGAATACCTACTGCACTCCTTTCCATACCGCTCAGGTATATGCATACAAGCGTTGAAACACTTGAATTATCAGATGTTGAGGCAGTCTGCTCGCTTTTAGAACGGTTTTGTGTTGAGCTTGATTGCGATTTGGAGGGTTGGCTGTGTATTTAAAGGAGCTTTGCGAGCTTGATGGCGTAAGCGGTGCTGAAAATGCTGTCAGAAGCTTTATTACAGATAAAATCAAGCCGTATGCCGACAGTATAACGGTCGATGCCATAGGCAATATAATAGCACTTAAAAAGGGCAAAAGCAGCGATAAGAAGGTTATGCTTTCCGCACATACAGACGAAGTTGGATTTATTATATCGGGAATAACCGATAAGGGCTTTCTTGAATTTAAAACTGTCGGCGGTATTGATACGAGGGTTATAATATCCAAGAGAGTTCGTATCGGCAAAAACAAGCTTTCGGGTGTTATTGCTATGAAGGCAATTCACTTGCAGGATAAGAGTGAGCGAGGAAAAGTACCCAAAGTCAGCTCGCTGTATATTGATATAGGTGCCAAGAGCCGTGAAGAGGCGGAAGAACACGTTTCGCTCGGTGATTATGCTGTCTTTGATGCCGATTATGAGCTATACGGCGATACTGTAAAGTCAAAGGCAATTGACGACCGTGCAGGCTGTGCAATTTTAATTGAACTTATAAAGAAAGATGTGCAGTATGATACCTATTTCTGCTTTATGGCACAGGAGGAGGTAGGACTTCGGGGTGCAAAAATTGCAGTTGCAAGGGTCAAGCCCGACATTGCACTTGTCGTTGAGGCGACAACCTGTGCAGATGTTTCTGGTGCTGAGGAAAAGGATTATGTTACATCGCTTGGCAAGGGGGCTGCGGTTTCCTTTGCAGACAGAAGCACTATTGTAAGAGAGGATTTTTATCGTAATCTTTTGAGGGTAGCTTCGGAAGAGAAAATATCCGTACAGACAAAAATGGCACTTGCAGGCGGTAATGATGCAGGAGCGATACATCTTGCTGTCGGCGGTATAAAATGTGCATCAGTTTCTGTACCGTGCAGATATATTCATTCACCCTGCGGTATCGCTGCGGTATCGGATATAGAGGCGGTATATAGGCTTGCGGATGCTTTTTTGAACAGAATAGACGAGTTTCTCGAATAAAGAGGTCAGGTGATATAAAATGGAAATGAAAGCGATTACACAATGCTGGGGTCCCTCGGGCAGAGAGGGTAAGATTTCTGAACTGATTAAGTCCGAAGCGGAAAAATATGCTGATGAGGTTTACACAGATGCTCTGGGAAATCTTATCGCACACAAAAAGGGCAGCGAAAAAAAGATAATGCTTGCCGCACATATGGACGAAATCGGCGTTGTTGTTACCTACATCGACGAAAACGGATTTCTTCGTTTTTCAAATATCGGCGGTGTTTATATAAAAAGACTGCTCAACCGCAGAGTTGAGTTTGCAAACGGTGTTATCGGTGTGATTGATACCGAATCTGATAACAAGGAAATGAAGCTGTCAAAGATGTTTATTGATATCGGTGCATCAACTAAAGCAGAGGCAGAGAGTAAGGTGTCTGTCGGTGATATGGCTGTCTTTGTTGGTGATTATATCGAAACGGACAGCGTTATTATCTCAAAGGCATTGGACAACCGTATAGGCTGTGCAGCACTTCTTGAGGTTATGGAAAGAGCAAGCGGAGATAATGATGTGTATTTCTGCTTCACCGCTCAGGAGGAGGTAGGACTTCGGGGTGCAAAAGCTGTTGCGTATTCAGTAGCACCCGAATATGCACTTGCCGTTGATGTGACGGATACGGGTGATACCCCGAGTGCGGATAAGATGGCTGTAAAGCTTGGCGGCGGTGCTGCGGTTAAGGTTATGGACAGAAGTGTTATTTGCAATGCAGATGTCAGAAGCCTTTTGATAGAGCTTGCAAAGCGGGACGGCATACCGTATCAGCTCGAGGTAATGACAGACGGTGGAACAGATGCGGGTGCAATTCATACAAGCAGGGACGGAGTGAAAACGGGAGGAGTTTCAATACCGACAAGATATATTCATTCTCCCTCCGAAATGGCGTCAAAAGCCGATTATAATGCGGCTGTTAAGCTGCTTACCGCATTTTGCGAATATAAATTTTGATATGTGAAAGGAAAAAGTGATATGCTGATTACAAAAGCTCCTAAGGGAACACAGGACCTTTTGCCGCAGGACAGCTATCTGTGGCAGTATGTTGAGGATAAATTTGAAAAGACCGCAGATGTGTTCGGATACAAGGAAATCCGTTTTCCGACATTTGAGCACACCGAGCTGTTTTTACGTGGTGTCGGAGATACCACCGACGTTGTGCAGAAGCAGATGTACACCTTTAACGATAAGGGTGACAGAAGTATTACATTAAGACCCGAGGGAACGGCATCTGTTGCAAGAAGCTTTATAGAAAACGGACTTTTTCAGCTTCCTATGCCGTTGAAAATGTATTATAACGTACCCTGCTTCCGATACGAGAAAAGTCAGAAGGGAAGACTTCGTGAATTTCACCAGTTCGGTGTCGAGGTGTTCGGTGCAAAAGGACCTGCAATTGATGCAGAGGTGATAGCGTTTGCGGTTAATTTCTTAAAATCCGTTGGGCTTTCCGACCTTTCTGTTAATATTAACAGCATAGGCTGTCCAGAATGCCGTGCAAAATATAATGCCGCTTTGAAGGAATTTTTATCTTCAAGAATAGACAAGCTGTGTGATACCTGCAAGAGCCGTTTTGACAGAAATCCTCTCAGAATTCTTGACTGTAAATCGGAGATTTGCAACAGCCTTTGCGAGGGCGCTCCAAAGCTTTTGGATTACGTCTGTGACGAGTGCCGTGAGCATTTCGAGGGACTGAAAAAATCTCTTGAAGCTGTTGGAATTGATTATAAAATTGATGACGGTATCGTAAGAGGTCTTGATTACTACACAAAGACGGTTTTCGAGATTATTTCGGGTGATTTTACCGTTTGCGGCGGCGGAAGATACGACGGTCTTGTTGAGGAATTTGGCGGCGACGCAACACCTGCCGTAGGCTTTGGTCTTGGTATTGAACGTCTGCTTATAAGACTTGGCGAGCTTGGTGTTGAAATTAAAGATGAGAAAAAGCCTGACATCTACATAGCATCTATGGGCGATTCGGCTTATGAGGCTGCCGTTAAGCTTGCATTTTCTCTGCGTGAAAACGGAATTTATGCCGAGTTTGACCATATGTCAAGAAGTCTTAAGGCACAAATGAAATATGCGGACAAGCTCGGTGCTAAATATACAATCGTAATTGGTGATAATGAGCTATCCGAGGGCAGAGGAAAAATCAAAAATATGCAAACAGGAGAACAGACA
>JAFULX010000041.1 GCA_017483065.1 Clostridia bacterium
AAACATAGGATATACAAGCCCCTCCGCCTTAGTCCACTTCCCGAGAATATATCTGTCAAAATAAACCGTTCCCTCATATTCCTTTTCCAAGTTTCGGACAAAATCCTTGCCGAGGAACGGGTTATCGTAAATAGTATAGCTTTGGCGGTAGATATCCGCACCGCTTTGCATAAACTCTAAAAGCCAGTGATTCGGACCGTCGGGATTGCAGGTGCCGTCAAAGCAGGAGTGCGGCTTGTCAAGACGGGATTTTAGCATCTCGAAAACCTCTTTGTTCCAGGTTGTCACCTCGTCACCGTAGCAGTATTCAATTCCCGTACCCTGAAGCTTATCCTTCTGACTTGCTCTGTCCGCACCGAGTGCAAAGCATCTTTTCCCGAAAAGCTCCACACTGCCGTTGCCTTTAATCGCACCAACCTCTTTTTCGCCCCATATATTCCGCATCGGGGTAAGGATATTACGCTCAAGAGTAGAGCGTGTGTTTCCTATCAGCACAATCAAGCCCTCGCCTCGGGTTTCGGTTATTCTTTTTGCAATCCAATAATAATCGAGGTAGGTTTTTCCGCTTCGGGTTGCACCCTCCTTGATATTCCATCTGCAACGTGCGTTCCTCCAGAACTCACGCTGCTTTTTACTCATCTTCATTGTTTGCCTCTCTGTCAAGCTCTGCAATAGCCTCTTCCACGTCTATACCGCCCTTTTCGTTTTGTTTGCCGTCCCACATATCGGCACGGCGGAATTTGAGCCACAAAGCGGCGGCACGTACATCGGGCGGTACCTCCTTATATGTGGTAACCGCCTCCGAGCCGTTCGGTTTCTCGCTTTCACGGTGTTCCTCGGAGGTATAGCCGAGTGCACGCTTCAAAAGTGCGTCCTCCACCGCATAATCCGTAGTTTTCCGCAAAAGCTCAAGCCGCCGCTTTTCCTCGGGATTTTCACGCAGATATTTCCGCCATTCGTCCTTTTTAATCCCGACCGTTTTCCTGATATCCTCCAGCTTCATACCGTCACGGGCAAGGTATGAAACAAATTTAAGCTCATTTTCCGTCATACCGTCGCCTCGATAAATTTATTGCGATAGATTATATATGCACTTATATCGCCCGTTGCACCGTAACCGATTGCAGTAAGCTCCGCACCGTCCTTTGCAATTACAAGGTCGGACAAAAAGCTGTCGTCCGATATGTACTCAATCAGATTTCCGTTTATATCCGAGGTTATGGTACGCTCTGCCATATCTATCGTAATGATTTCACCGTCCGAGGGCACATATAAAAGAGTGAACACCGCACCCGTCGTGAGATTTTCAATTACGATTTTCCCCTCTGTTTCATCGGGTATTCGTTTGCCGAGAATAACAAAGGTTGCTTCAATCTCACGGTCGCTGCACAGGTCAATTTTGGCACTTGTTTTTCTTATTGAAAACACAGCGGGCAGAACAGTTTCGTCTGTTATCAGCTTTTCCTTCTCATAAAGTCCCACCTGTGTCGGCTCGGCATCGTAAAAGTACGGGTCGTCGCAGGTAAGAGCGAGTGCAAATTTTGTATAAACGCCGTTTTGCTCGGTAAACTCCGCCTCGCACGCACTGACCGCAATTTCACGTTCAAAGCTGTCGCAGCTTACAACCATACGGCACGGCTCGGAAAGGAGCTTCAAAAGCTTCTGTGCCTTTCTTGTACCGCCGATTATATCGCCGCCGACAACTATACTCCTTTGCGGAATTTTCCTTGCACTTTCAACCGCACCGTCAAAATCATACGAGGTCAGAGTACGGCGTTCATAGCTCGGCATACCGAGTCCCGAAACGGCGGTTATGCGTATTCCGCTCTCACCGCCGCCCGACATTTCCGCTTTGCCGAGTGCATTTTCAAATGTTAGCCTCATAAATTCCTCCCTCCGAATTATCCGAACAGCATTTTTTTAATTTCCTCACGCTCTCTTATGAGCCTGATGGTATCCTCTGCCGTGTCCGCACCGTAAATGTTGTAATTTGTATTGTTTTCCACACTGCCGCCAAGCGAGTCGCCTGTAAGTCCAAGCTCACCGATACCCCTCGCTATTTCCGTAGAAAGCTCGGCAAGGACTCCCGATAGGCTTGATATAAACCCTTGTCCAAAGCTCTTGCAGGCACTTTCTCCGCTCGTGAAAAACTTGCCCGAAAGCTCGGACAGCTCGCCGCTCAGTGCCTCTGCAAAATCGGTGCCGAGATTTTGTCCCGCAATTGTCGCCGTATCGGTAACCTCTGACGAAAAGAGCGTCTTTGAAATATTTTCGGCAAGCTCCTGACGTCTTTCATATTCGCCGAGATACCCCGAAAGCTCCTCCGAGCTTATCGACGTAAGCACACGTGCGAAGTCGGTTGCATCTGTCACCGACATATCACGAAGCTGAGCAAAATAGCTGTTTCGAAGTGACATATTCTTTTCGTCACGCTCACTGTCACCGCTGTCTGTATTCCAGAAGCCGTTAATTCTCGTCTGTGCCTCGGTCATAAGCCTGAGATACTCCTCAAGCATATCATTTTGTGCACCGAGCTTACCGAGCGACATAAATTCTATGTCCGCACCGTCACCGACAATCGTGTTATGCTGTGCAATACCGCCGAAAGAGGACAGCTTTTCCTCTAATTTCCCCTGCTCCTTCGCAATAGCCTCGAACTGTGCTCTCACACCCTCGGCAGTAGTCTCGCAAGCCTTTAAAAGAGCCTTTTCCTGCTCGTCGGCAAGGTTTTTATTATGCTGTAAAATTTCAGCGGTAAACTCCAGCCATTCCACCGAGCCTTGCTCAAAGTATCGGTCACGGTAGTCCTGAAGCTGCGAAAAATAGTCCTCGGTGCTTATGACGCCCATCTCATACGAAATTTCAAGGCATTTCAGCTCCTCAGCACGCAGCTCCTTGATTTTTTCTACATTCTCACGGAGTCCCGCAAGATACCTTGTATCAGCACGTCTTTTCGCATTCTGTATGCGGTCTGTTTCCGATTCGTAAAATTTCTCGGCGGCAATTGCGTCTCGGGTGATTGCATTAACGCCCGATTTTGCCTCACGCTGAATTTCCGAAATCGTGTCCGAAAGCTCCTTATTCATCTTTTCGCCGAGAGTTTTGACCTCCTCGGCGGCATTACCCAAAAGCTCGGACAAGCTGTTTTTATCATTTATGTCAGGCAATTTCCAACCTCCCTTTCCGCCTCAAAAAGCTCGGCTATTACCTCGCCTGCCTCCACGGGTGCTTTTGAAAGCGAGAACAGACGTTTTTGACGTATGAGCCGCCTTCTGAGAACAGGATTTTTTATATCGGACGGCTTTGCCGCTCTTACCGCAACTACCCTCATAAGTGCGGTTTCGGGTCCGAGGTTTCGCAAAAGTGCCAGAAAACGCCACCAATGCAGCCGCTTTTCTCCAAGGTCTATGCCGTACTCCGACAAAAAGGAGGCATATATCAGCTCCTCGTCCTCGGCAAAGGAGATAAGCGGCTCACCGTCTGTCGCCTGCGGTTTTGTTCCGCCCGAGAAAAAATTACACAAAAGCAGCATGGCCTCATTGATATCGGCAGGACGCTTTCCCTTGTAGCAAAGGTTAATTGCACGCACCACAGCACCCATCTCAAGCAGTCTTGCAAACTCGAGCCATACCGAAAAATCCGTTTTCACAGGGTAATATACACCTGCACCGATGACTCCCGCAGGCGGCTCACAGCCGATTATTCTCATTCTGCCGTAAAGGTTACGGTCTGCCAATCGTCCTCGGTTGCAGCATAGCCTGTCACGATTGCACCGTTAGCCTTTAGTGTACCCGAATAGGTGTATGTATCGCTGTCCTTACCCTCCGAATCGGGGATAACCGAAAAGCTTCTCTTCTGTGCCGAAAAACCGTTCTCGCCCTCAGCGGTTGTATCCACGATAACGATATTTCTTACAGCGTCCGCACCAATTGCCTCCTTATCGGCAATAGCGACCATATCTGCGTGTACCTCGTCCTCGGAGAAACGGTCAAAGGCGAAAGCAATTGACGGATTGTAGCCTACAATGTCGTTTCTCTCGCTCTGCTCATCAACGTATTTTCTCGAATATTCGGTCGGGTTCTTGCTCATCGTAAAATCGGTGAAGCCCCTCATACGTCTGAACGTACCGTCAATTTCGTAAAATGCCAGCTTATCGCTGCGTTTTAAAATTTTATCCATTACTCAAAACCAATTCCTTTCATATTTTTGTATAAACAAGCCGAAAGCCTATCTGATACCGTGCGTGGTTGGTTTCCTCATCTATGATGTAGCCGCCCGAGGTAACCTCCAGTCTTTGTGCCGTAATTCCGTCTGCAAGCACGGGTAGATTTTCCGCATCATTCTGCTCCTCCACCCACTCGGCAAGCTCCTCGCAAAGCTGTTCATTTTTAAGACTTTCCGCAGGACTGCCTCTGTACGGGCATCTGATTGCTATTTGAAAGCAATACTGCCTAAGCGAGCCACCCGTTCGGTAACGCTTGATAATCGGCTCACATTCAAGCGTTTTTATGGTAACGCTCCCGTCACGGCTTGCAAGATAGTCAATATTCACCGCAGCCGAGCCTAAAACAGGGCAGTCGGCAAAATAATTCTGTAATTCCTTTATCATTTTTAGTCTCCGTTCTGCCGACAAAATGCGGCGTAAATTAAGACGCACTTATTCTGACGTGTGCGTTTTCTGCACCGAGATTATCACAAACCTCGGTTACGGTGAGTGCATTTTCACTAGGGACTTCGCCGCCTATACCACACTCAAGCATATCCTCAGGCTCAATGGCGAGGGCGGACGGCGAGAAAATTCTCACCGTCATTTTACTCTTTGGAAATCTTCCACCACTCTCAAAGCCTACGCCCTTTACACACCTTACAAACGCCTTGTCAAAAACCGTCCTCTTCCAGCCGTCGCCGTGTCTTTTATACACGCTGACCCTTGAAAGCCTCATACCGTCACCTCCGTCAAAAGCCTCTGTACAGCAGCACAGGCGGAAGATAAAGCCTTACCGTGTGCATAAGAATTTCCTCCGTTCCCTCTCTGTCATACTCGGCTTCAAAATCGTCGATTTTCTCACGCACAAGCTTTGCAGAGTTGGAGCTGTCGGCATAAATCTCGGCAAGAGCACACAGACAGCTTCGCACGTCATCGTCCTCGAAATCAGGCTCGCTGTAGGTAACACGGCTTATGAAAAGACGAGCCTTTTTCGCAAGACGGTCAAACTCCTCCTGCTCCTCAATCTCTGTACCGCCGTACTCGTCGCAGTAAAATTCAAAATCGGTCATAGATTACTCCGCCTGACTGAACTTTGCAAGCACTACCTTTGCTGCGTTGGACAGTACAACCGTGTAGAACTTGTCCACCGAAATATCGGTAACACGCTTGAGGCTCTGACGCTCGGTTTCTACGTTCGTATCACGCTTGAGGTAAACGGTAAGAGCAGCTGTTTCGTCGCTGTCATCACCTGTTTCAAGCTGAACAATCGGGTTTATGTACACGCCGTCAACCAAAGGCACCTTCTTGGACGGCACTACTCTTGCATTGGCAATCATACCGACCTCGCCCGTCATAACGGTTGTACCGTTATACTTGTCGGAGGAAATAAAATCCTCGTCGTGACGGAGCTGTGTAAGCTGCTTCGGGTGTACGAAAATCACCTTGGGAGTATTTGTTTCCTCCTCGAATACGTAAATAGCGTCGACAATACCGTCATAGCTGATGATACCGTCTGCATTGTATGTAAGCTGTGCTGTTAAAAGTGCGTCCATCGCATCGTTATCCACCTTGGAGGCAATCGCCATTGCAAGCTGATTGTTTGTTTCGCCGACAGGGTTTCCGTAGCCTGAAAGCACCGCCTCATCTGTAAGCTCAACCGCCTTCATCGCCTTTTTGATGGTAGCGTTTGTAGTAGTGGTAACAAGCTTGGTTGTTCCGACCTCGATACCCTCTGCAATATCCTCCGCATCACCGATGTAAGCGTACTGCGGTACGACAATTGTATCGCCCGCCACTCCGACAAGCGTATCATCAACCTTCGCAAACGGTGTTACCACCAGCTTGTTCGTAATCTTTGCGGAAATCATATCCGCCATAACCAAAGGATTTACCAAATCCGAAATCTGTGTACTTGACATTTTATTATTCTCCCTTCTTGCTCGGGCAGTTTGTAGCGTAATGCAACTTTTATCTTAAAAAAATATATATTTTTTTGCGCGCAAAAATAAGATTAGTTGCATTTTGTAGCACTGTGCAACTTTTATTTCTAAAAAAATTGCTTTTCCCAAGCTATGGTTGTATTATACCACACAAATGTTCGTTTGTCAAGTGTTTTTTGTAAAATTATGTAAAATATCGGAGGAATTATTCGATTTTTCCGATAATTCCACCGATTACGTCAACAATAAGCAAGCGATACCTGACATCTCCCGAAATCAGAGAATAGGCTTCTTCCGAGATATTTTCCTTTAAAACACCCTCGCCGTTTTCGGAAAGAGCTCCGTCAAAATCCTCGGTAAAGCAAAGCGGCGGATATGCTACGCACCACCAGTTTTGACCTTCGCCGTCGCCGAGAACGAGCCTTATTGCATTATATCTTCCTGACGGGAGGGTTATATTTTTGTAGCTTTTCTTAGGTATAAACACACGTTCCTTACTTGCTTTTGCAGAGTACGGCACGCACAGCTCGCCGAGATATTCATTCGCCAGAAGCTCGGCTTTTTGTACGTATTCGGGCGAAGAAGGCAAAATGCCGCAATCGGAAAGTCCCTTGCTGACAAAATCACGTACACCGAGCTTTATGCTTTGGTCTTCTTCCGAGTCGGAATTGGCAATTATGTGCATTCTTAAAAGTCCCGACGAAAGCTCGGTATTCACCGTTTCCGCATAAATCAGTGCATAGGACATCAGCGACAAGGCGGCAAGCAGTACGGAAAAAAGTTTTTTCATATATAAATCACACTCCTATTTGACATTCTTGCCAATTTTTGCGAAGACAATACATATTAAGCCGCTTTCGGGGACAAAATAGGCAAAGATTGACGGGCTTACCGCTATTTTGAAAGGAATGGTTATTTATGAAAAGGAAATACGGATACTGGCTGTTGACCGCCGCACTGATTGCGGTATCCTGCTTTGCAGGGTACGAATACTATCGGGCAAATACATTGGAACGCAGCGTAAGCAACAGCTACAACCGTGCATTTTTTGAGCTGAACGATTATGTGGACGATATCAATTCTCTTCTGGCAAAGGGACTTCTGGTAAACTCTCCGCAGCATTTTGCGGCGGTATCTGCCGAGCTGTCACGCCAGTCAGCGGCGGCAAAGGAATGTCTTTCACAGCTGCCGCTTTCGGAGATTGAATTTGACAAAACGGAGAAGTTCCTCTCACAGGTCGGTGATTACAGCTTTTATTTGAGCCGTAACGCACTTTATGACAACAAAATGACCGACGAGGAATATCAGACGCTTTCCACGCTCGGAAAATATGCCGAAAATCTGTCCGCCGCACTCAACTCGTTGCAGGAGGATATTTATTCAGGCTCGCTCACACTCTATGACGGCGGCTATAAGTCGGCAAACGTCGCATATGCAGAAAACGGCAACGATGGCTTTTCAGCAATAGAAAAGGAGTTCGGCGAATATCCGTCCCTTATTTACGACGGTCCCTTCTCCGAGCATATCGGCGACCGTGCGCCTGCTCTTTTGGAGGGCAAGGAGGTCATCACAGCTGAGCGTGCGGCAGAGATTGCAAATCAGTTTTTTGGCAGACAAAGCGGCTTTATTTCATACAGCGGCAAGAGCGAAAATGCCGCTATAAATGCCTATACCTTCACCGCAGACGAAAACCGCAGAGTTGTATCGGTCACCGAGCAGGGCGGCTATATCCTCTATTATATGAACAGCCGTGATGTCGGCGAGCATACGCTTGACGTAAATGAGGCAATCGCAAAGGCACAGGAGTTTCTCACTGCACAAGGCTATACCTCTATGACCGAAAGCTATTACGAGAACACCAACGGCAGGGCAACTATTAACTTTGCATATACCGAAAACGGTGTAGTGCATTATTCCGACCTTGTAAAGGTAACGGTTGCACTCGACAACGGCGAGGTCATAGGTCTTGAAACCCACGGTTATATTATGAACCACGCACCTCGCACAAACCTCACTCCCCGCCTTACCCGTCAGGACGCAAGAGGTTATGTGTCACAGCATCTTTCCATCGACTCCGCACAGCTCGCACTTATCCCCAAGGACAGCGAGCGTGAGGTACTCTGCTACGAGTTTAAGGGTACTTCCAACGGCAAAAACTTCCTTGTCTATATCAATGCGGAAAACGGACGTGAAGAAGAAATTATGCTGCTGGTTGAATCGGAAACAGGTATATTAACTGTTTAAATTTAAAAAGGTGGATGTTCTCGGACACCCACCTTTATTTTTTCGGCAGAGAGAAATTTTCGCAGATTGCTGTTTTGAACGGCGACGGCGTACAAGGGTACTCCGAGCTGTGAAAAATAGTGATATGCGGAAATTTACCCTGCCGAGCATTATTCGGAATAGATGCGGACTCTATACTCCACTCCTGCTTCCTCTGCGATTTTACGGCAGGCTTCGATATCGTCTTTACTAATGGTATCAACTACGCTCAGAACGACCTTGGGGACGTAGTTTTTTGCTTTTTTGGCAAAGTTGAGCATTTCGTAAAAGCCATCTTCGCCGTAATCACAGACGCAGATTTCGTTATATTCTGCGGCATTTTTGGCATTAAGGCTGATAGAGATAACATCAATCAAGCCCTCAAGCTCGGGGGTAATATCCTTACCTGCGGCACGGTTTGCGTGACCGTTGGTATTAACTCGGATTTTTGCATCGGAATTTGCACGGATAAAGCGTGCCACCTCCAAAACAGCATCATACCGCAGCATCGGCTCGCCGTAGCCGCAGAAAACTATCTCATCATAGCTCGTAAAATCCGCTTCCTCAAGTGCCTTCTTTATTTCCTCAACGGTCGGCTCACGTTCAAGCCACAAGTCAATGCCGTCAACTCCCGAAGGTGTAAACCTGATACAGAATTTGCACTTATTTGTGCATCGGTTGGTAAGGTTTATATACAAATGTCCCTCAAAGGGGTATGCTATGTTCATTGCTGCCATAATTTTTTATCTCCTATTCAATGCCGAAGCATTTTTTTGCGTTATTAAAGGTTATATCCTCGATTTTCTCCACCGAAACACCTTTGATTTCGGCAAGCTTTTCGGCTACATACCGCATTAAAATCGAGTTGTTACGTTTACCACGTTCGGGTACGGGTGCAAGATAGGGCGAATCTGTTTCAAGCAGAATTCTGTCAAGCGGTACAAACTCTGCCGCCTCGACAGCTTTTCTTGCATTTTTGAAGGTAAGTGTGCCGCCGAATGCAATATAAAAGCCCAAATCAAGCACCTGTCGAGCCATCTCCACACTGCCCGAAAAGCAATGCAGAACACCGCCCACCTCCGCTGCACCGCTGTTTTTAAGTATATCCACAGTATCCTGATGTGCGTCACGGTCGTGCACGATAACAGGCAGCTTAAGCTCCTTCGCAAGCTCAAGCTGACGTGCAAACCACTTTTTTTGCAGGTCACGGGGTACATCGTCATAGTAATAGTCAAGTCCAATCTCGCCGATTGCCTTGATTTTGGGGTTTTCCGCAGCCTTTGCAAGCGTTTGCATATCAGCCTCGCAAAGCTGTGCACAGTCGGACGGGTGTACACCTACCGAGCCGTAGAAAAACGGATACCTGCCGCACATTTCGAGAATTGTATCAATATCACTCATTGCCGCACAAGCGTTCATAATAAGTCCGACATTGTTTGCAGACATTGTATCCAGAAGCTCAAATCTATCCTCGTCAAATCTTGCGTCATCATAATGAGCGTGTGAGTCGAACAGCATCTAAATTATCCTCCTTCAGTAAAGCAGCATACTGTTAATATCGTAAAATATATCGCCGCCTATAAGCCTTGATACAAACACTCCTAAGTTGTATATCACAAAAATCGCCGTCATTACCGCAAGTCCTGACGAAAAGCCCGTTTTGGCATTGCCGTCATACACAGTATTTTTCCAGACACCCGAACTGTCTGCACGCCGCAGATAAAGCCGCAAAAGCAGCGGAAAAGCGGCGGCTGTCACAAGCACGAATATCATCTGCATTGCAGGCGACATTTCGGGTGTACTTAGCATTATAAGTGAGTAAAGATTGCTTGCGGAATGTGCAGCCATTGCCGCAATTACCGAGCCTGTTGTTATCCTGATTACGCCGAGGAGCAAACCGAGAAGGAACAGCGAAATAATAGATTCCGCACCCAAATGCAGCATTGCGAACGCAAGCGATGACCACACAAGCATTCTCGCCGTACCGTAACGTCGGAACAGCACCATCAGCACACCTCTGCACAGTAGCTCCTCGAAAATCGGTGCAAGTACGCACAGTATCACAAAATTCTGCCAGAAGTCCGCCGCACCGCCTATAAAGGTGTAATCGGGTGTTCCCAGAAGGAGCGTCAGCACCGATTGAATAGGCATTGCTATAAAGCCTGCAAAGGATTGTGCCGCTATCGGCAGCAAAAGTATAAAAGGCAAAAGCACGGGCGAAAAGCTGCGAAGTCCGATAGCCTCCGAAATTCCGTCGTTCGGTTTTTCGTTGTTTATCATAAAAAAGCCAATTATAATGGGAACTATGAGTACAAGCTCGCCCAAAATCATATAAAGTGTTTCCAGACTTTGGCTGTTGGTGAATATTGATGATGCACCCGATGCGAACATAACTCCAATTGTTATGACCACAAGCCACCAGCCGTTCTGAAATCCACGACCTTTATTCATATAAATCTCCATTCCGTGCCTTACATCGGCACAAATCTAACGTAAAAAGATGCGACGCTTATTCCTTTCGTTTTCTAACGTGGAAAATAAGCAAGCAAATTGCCTGTTTGAAAAACGCAGTCGTACGAGTGTACTTCAAGTTTTGAAAACAGGTAAGATGCGACGCTTATTTTTCACGTTATCACTTCTCTTTCGGTAACTATCATATCCATCGGGATATCTGTTTTTTCGCAAGGGATTTTCTGTGCCTCTTGTGCTCTGAATGCAATCAGGCATTTTATGGCATCGGTTTTGGGGAGAAAGCGGTCATAGTAACCGCCGCCGTAGCCGAGCCTTGCTTTGCTTCTGTCAAATGCAACCGCTGGGACTATCACAAGGTCAAATACACTCGGCGAAACGCCCTCACCGCTCGGCTCAGGTATTCCGTAAGCACCCTTTTCAAGCTCGGCTAAATCGTAAACTTGGCAAGGGATTATACTATGTGTTTCCACCTCGCACCTCGGAAGATAGAGCTTTTTCCCGTCCGCAAGGATAGTCCGCATCAGATTGTAGGTATCAACCTCATAGCCGACAGAGGCATAGCAGAGAATATTCTCCGCACTCTTATAAACGTCAAGAGCCTTTACCCTCTCCCAAATCATACGCCCAAAATCCGCTCTTGTCAAGGTATCAATAAGAATTCTTTTCTTTATAAATTCTTTTCTAAGCTCGCTTTTCAATATTGCATTACACCTCTTAGTTCTTTAGCCTTATCAGCTCCGCACAGAAGCTCGACAATCAAAAAGCCGAAATCGGCAGCCGCTCCCGCTCCCTTTCCTGTTATGAAAATGCCGTCACAAACAGCCTTATCGGCACAAACCTCTGCACCTTCAAGATATTTTTCGTATCCAGGGAAACAGGTTGCTTTTTTGCCGTTTAGCAGACCACGCTTACCGAGAATTGACGGTGCGGCACAGATAGACGCAATGTAAATACCCTTTTCGCAGGCTGTGTCTATCAGGTAATGCACGTCCTTTGAGCTGTCGAGATTAACGTGTCCCGAACCGCCCGGCAGCATAAGAAGCTGCATCTGGTCGGGATTTACGTCACATATTTCGATATCCGCCTCAACAGTTATTCCGTGTGAGCCTGTAACTGTCTTATCTGTCACGCCGACAGTCCTGACCTCCAGACCTGCACGACGCATTATATCAACAGGCTCCAATGCCTCAATCTCCTCAAAGCCTTCAACCAACAATACATAGACCATAATAATATCTCCTTAAATTAAATTCAGCTTCACACAAGCCTTTAATATTCCCATAACAGTCTTAGCATCTGCAATTTCATTGTTCATAATGCGTTCGACCATTTCCTTAACGGGAACTCTGTGTACGTTCAAAAACTCATCATCGTCAAGATTTTGAGCCGTTTTGGTAAGGTCTGTTGCAAGAAAAATGCGGATTATCTCGTTAGTATATCCGACCGACGGATAGCACTCACCGAGGTACTCGAATTTCCCCGCAATACAGCCGACCTCTTCCTCAAGCTCACGTCTGCCGCACGCCTCTATATCCTCGCCCTTGTCGAGCTTTCCCGCAGGAATTTCGAGTAGATTTCTCTCGTATGGCTTGCGGTACTGCTCCACCAAAAGCAGATTATTTTCATCATCGATTGCCACCACAGCAACACCGCCAGGGTGTTCGACAAGCTCACGCTCAGCTTTTTCGCCGTTGGGCAGCTCTATCGTATCTATCTTGAACTTCAATATTCTGCCGTCATAAATCATTTCCGTTGCAACTGTTTTTTCCGTAAAATCCATTAACTTTTTGCCTCCTGATTATGTGTCGCTAAAAATGCAATATCGCACAGCAGAGCATATCAAAAACACTCCGCTGTGCGTAAAATCACTTTATAATTATATTTACAGATTATACCCAAGGTCAAATGCCTTCAGGTTTACGTCTAAAAATTTCGGCGGAACGGTGGTTTTTATCGTTTCAATCCAGTTTTCGTAGGGGATATCGGTGCTTTTTGCCATAACACCGATTAAAACAACATTGACCGCCTTGAAATTGCCTGCCTGCTCTGCCAGAGAGAGTGCGTCAACCGCTGTCAAATCAACCTCTTTTGCAATTTTATCCAGAATATTTTCAGGATATTCCGCCGCCCCGATAATTACGGGCATAGGATTGATTTTCTGGTTGTTTGCAATCATTTTGCCGCCCTTTTTCAGATACGGAAGGGCACGCATAGCCTCAAGCTGTTCAAACGCAAGGATTATATCCGCCTCGCCCCTATCAATGATGGGCGAATAAACAGCATCGCCGTATTTTACATAGGTTACAACACTGCCGCCACGCTGGCTCATACCGTGAACCTCGGACACCTTGACGTCATAGCCCTCATTTATTACAGTATTACCGAGGATACGGCTTGCAAGAAGTGTACCCTGACCGCCGACACCGACTATCATTATATTCTTTGTCATTGTATCAGTCCTCCTTTTTTATGCAGCCAAACGGACATACATTTACGCACAAGCCGCAGCCGTTACACTGAGTTACATCAATTTTCACGCCGCCTGCTCCGTCCTCGGAGATTGCAGGACAGCCAAGCTTCATACAAAGCTTACACTTTCTGCAATCCTCGCCGATTTTGCAGTGACCTGTATATTTTACCGTCTTTAACAATGCACACGGTCTTTGTGCGATAATTACCGACGGCTCGTCTGCTTCAAGTTCGGCTTTTACAACCTGCTCGAAGTTTTTCAGGTCGAACGGGTCGGCAACAACGACTCTTTCCACACCGACAGACTTACAAAGTGTAATCAGATTTACCTGCTTTGTCGGCTCTTTTCTTATTGTATAGCCTGTTGTCGGGTTATCCTGATGTCCCGTCATACCTGTAATTGAGTTATCAAGAATGATAACGGTATTTGCACCCTTATTATACACTATATCAACAAGACCCGTGATACCCGAGTGCATAAAGGTGGAGTCGCCGATAACCGACACCAGCTTTTTGTTGAAATCCTTACCTCTCGCCTTTGCCATACCGTGAGCCGCAGAAACCGACGCACCCATACAAATTGTAGTATCTACACTTGCAAGCGGTGCAACCGCACCGAGTGTATAACAGCCGATATCGCCCGCAACAACAAGTCCGAGCTTTTTGAGTACATAAAATGTACCTCTGTGCGGACAGCCTGCACAAAGTACGGGCGGACGCATCGGGATATTTTCTGCCAATTCGCAGTAATCGGGCGCTTTTTCACCGAGAACTGCCTCTTTAATCATAGTCGGAGTATATTCACCCAAAAGAGTAAATATTTCTTTTCCGATAACGTCAACACCTGCCGCACGGCAGAAATTCTCGATAAACGGGTCAAGCTCCTCTATTACATAAACCTTGTCGTGCTTTGCCGCAAAGTCTTTAATAAGCTTTTCAGGCAGCGGATAAACCATTCCGAGCTTCAGATAATCCGCCTTATCGCCGAGAGCCTCTTTGGCATACATATATGTAATTCCCGAGCTGATAACGCCGATTTTTGCACCGTTGTCCTCAACCCTGTTCAAAGGCGAGGTGTTGGCATATTCGGCAAGACGTGCCTGACGCTCTTCAACGACAATGTGCTGTTTTTTAGCGTTGCCGGGCATCATAACATACTTGCCGATATTCTTTTCATAAGGCAAAAGCTCTCTTTCCTCACGGTCTTCAAGCTCTACCATACTCTGTGAGTGTGATACACGTGTTGAAAGACGCAGGAATACGGGTGTATCATATTCCTCGCTAAGCTCGTATGCGATTTTGGTAAATTGCTTACATTCCGCAGAGTCGGACGGTTCAAGCATAGTAATCTTCGCCGCCTCGGCATAATGACGTGAATCCTGTTCGTTCTGCGACGAGTGCATACCAGGGTCGTCCGCAACGCAGAATACAAGACCTGCGTTTGCACCTATATACGACATAGTAAACACAGGGTCTGCCATTACGTTAAGACCGACGTGCTTCATACACGACATTGCTCTCGCACCGCCAATAGCCGCACCGATTGCAACCTCGCCCGCAACCTTCTCGTTAGGTGCCCACTCACAGTAAACCTCGGGATAGCTTGCCGCAATCTCCTCCGTAATTTCGGTACTCGGTGTACCGGGATAGGAGGATACAACTCTCACTCCCGCCTCATATGCTCCTCTGGCAACCGCCGCATTTCCGAGCAATAGCTTTTTCATAGTACTTACATTCTCCTCTTGAATAATTAGTTCTTTATCTGCGTTGCAACAACGCTTTCGCCGCAGTAGATTTTTCTCAGCTTCGGCTTTTCAATCTTGCCTGTGGGATTTCTCGGCACATCAGCAAAGATGATTTTATGCGGGCGTTTGTATCGGGGCAGATTTCGGCAGAAATCCTCTATATCCGCCTCGGTGCAGACAGCACCCTCTTTTACCTGTATAATCGCAGCGGCAATCTCGCCGAGTCTTGGGTCGGGAAGTCCGATTACCGCAACATCGCTGATTGCATCGTGCTTACGCAGGAAATCCTCAATTTGAACGGGATAGAGATTTTCTCCGCCCGAGATGATAACGTCCTTTTTACGGTCTACAAGGTAGATAAAGCCGTCAGCGTCAAGCTGTGCCATATCGCCCGTATAGAGCCAGCCGTCCTTCAAAACCTCATTTGTCGCTTTTTCGTCATTGTAGTAGCATTTCATAACGCCTGGGCCTTTTACAATAAGCTCGCCGACCTCGTCTGCACCGACCTCAGTGCCGTCCTCACGCACAATCTTAGCCTCCCAGCCGTAACCGGGAACTCCGATTGCACCAACCTTATGAATATTTTCCACACCAAGATGCACACAACCAGGTCCTATCGACTCGGACAGACCGTAGTTGGTGTCATACTGATGGTCGGGGAAATACTGCTTCCATCTTTTAATAAGGCTCGGTGGAACGGGCTGTGCACCAATGTGCATAAGCCGCCATTGCTTAAGCTTGTAATCCTCAAGCTTGATATCTCCACGCTCTATTGCATCTAAAATATCCTGTGCCCAAGGCACTAAAAGCCATACTATTGTACATTCCTCTTCGGAAACTGCATTTAAAATCCACTCGGGCTTTACACCCTTTAGAAGCACTGCTTTGCCGCCAACCAAAAAGCTGCCGAACCAATGCATTTTTGCACCCGTATGATAAAGGGGCGGAATGCAGAGGAATACGTCGTCCTTTGTCTGTGAATGGTGATTTTGCTCCACCTTGCACGAGTGCATAAGGCTCGCATGGTCGTGCAAAATCGCCTTCGGAAAGCCTGTCGTACCGCTTGAGAAGTAGATTGCCGCATCATCGGCGTCCGAAAGAGTAATATCGGGCGACTTTGACGAGCAGTATGTAACGAGCCTATCATAGCTTTCCGCAAAGGTGGGACAATCCTCGCCCACATAGAAAAGCTGGCTCACGCCGTCAATTCTGTCGCAGATTTCCTCGACTCTGCCGATAAATTCAGGACCGAACACAAGCGTATTCGCCTCGGCAAGCTCTAAACAGTATTTGATTTCATCGGCAGTATAACGATAGTTCATCGGTACTGCCAGAGCACCCGTTTTGAGAGTGCCGAAGTAAATCGGAAGCCACTCAAGGCAATTCATCAGAAGAATTGCCACCTTGTCACCCTTTTTAATTCCTCTCGAGAGCAGGAAATTCGCAAAGCGGTTTGCCTTTTTGTTGAACTCGCCCCACGTAATCTCGTGGCGGTAGGACTCGCTTGCGGTTTCAATCAGGGAATATTCCTTCCACGTAATCCTCGGGTTTTTAATCACACCGGGGTTAATCTCCACGAGGCTTATATCGTCGCAAAATTCCGCCGCATTCTTCTCAAGTATCTCGGTAATAGGCATTGTTATTTTCCTTTCGTTCAGTTTTTAAAAACGTTATTTATATGCTCATCAGAAAATTTCGGAGTAAATGCACTGACAATCGGCACAACAATCAATGAAACAGCCATTGCCGCACAGCCCATCTCGGGAGCCTTTGACGCTGCCAGCTTAAATGCCGCATACACACCGTCTGCCGCACCGAGATTCATACAGGTGAGAACTATTGTAGTTCCCATAACCGTCAAAAAGCCTGCAATCATACCTGTCCACGCACCGATTTTTGTGGTCTTTTTAGAGTAGATACCCCAAACATACGGGCCGATAAAGCAGCCTGATACGATACCCCAGCTGAAGGACATAATGTTTACTATAATAGTAATATTCGTTGTTGCAAATATGTATGAAAGTGCAACGAATACAAGGCACAAAATTCTTGTAATTAGCATCTGATTTTTCGGATTGTAATTCTTCTTAACCTCGGGGATAAGGTCAACACTGATTGCCGACGCCGAAGAAAGTACGATTGACGAAAGTGTTGACATTGAAGCCGAAAGAAGAAGAATAAGAATTACCGCAAGGATAATTGTTGTAACAATATTCGGGTCGCCGAGTGCTGTAAGAAGTGTCTGCGGAATAATCGAGTCAACACCGCCATCGGGCATCTGATTGTTAAGAACAAGTCTTGAAAGCGAGCCTACAAAGTATGCACCGCAGCCGATGATGAGTGCAAATACAGTAGATATAATCTTCGCCTGCTTAACAGCCTTGATATCCTTAATTGCGTAGTATTTACTTACCATCTGCGGAAGTCCCCACGTACCGAACGAGGTGAGCAAAATATTCACGCAAAGGAATTTCAGACTTGAGCCGCCGTACCAGCTTGTAAGCTGTGCACCTGTTATACCATCACCGTTGTCGGGGACCGCGGCGAGATTTTCCATAAGGTTTGCAAAGCCGCCTACTGCTTCTGTATTAACAATTGCGATTACCATTGCGATTACACCGATAATCATAATGATACCCTGTACAAAATCTGTGTACGCCGTAGCAACGTATCCGCCGAGTACAAGATAGAACGCAGTAAGAACAGCAATTACCAAAAGCCATACATTATTCGGCACGCTCGGGAATATAGCCGAGAACATTGAACTCAATCCCTTATACACAGCCGCACTGTACGGTACGAGGAACACGAAGATTACAACTGCGGCAAAAATTTTAAGTGCCGTACAGTCATATCTTCTTTCAAAGAACTCGGGCATTGTCTTTGCATTCAGCGTCGTGGTCATAACCTTGGTACGCTTAGCAAGAAGCTGCCAAGCCAAAAGACAGCCGAGAAGTGCGTTTCCGATACCAATCCAGATTCCGCCGAGACCGATATTCCAGCCGTGCTGACCTGCGTAGCCTACGAATACGACCGCCGAAAAGTACGACGTACCGTAAGCAAAAGCTGACACCCACGCACCGATATTACGTCCTCCGAGTAAGAAGCCGTCAATCGTCTGCGTCTTGCGCCAGCTGTAAATACCGATTCCGACCATTGCAGCTGCAAAAATAACCAGTGCAATAACCGTAACAATTTGAGTTTGTAACATTTTTCATCCATCCTTCCATTCTACATAATATTTTTTTTGCCAATGTTACTACTATGTTTCCGCAAACGTCGCAGAAACAAAACTACATAATAATTATAACACAACCCTTTCAAATTGTACAGTATTTTTTCACAATTTGTCGGCTTTTTGGTGAAAAGGTCATATTTTATCTTCCTTTATTGTAAAATCAACCCAAGCCGAAATATCTGTACACCGCATTTTCGGCAGTATCAATGCTGTTGCATACAACAAGCACAGCAAAACGGTTTACCGTTATAATACGTGCGTCGCCGATACGGTCAAGCTCTGCGGCATTATCGGCAAATTCGCCGCCAAGCTCCGCAAGACGCTTTTTATAAACCTCTGCTGCCTCCTGTGGTGCTTCTCCCTCAAAGCTGCATACCGCAAACTCCTATGCACTGCCTGCAACAGAGTAAACCGAAAGACCTTCAGCACCGAGAGAATAAAGCTCCGCATACACCGCCGAAGGCTCGGTCAAATATTCGCCGCCCGCATATTCGGCAAGACCTTCAAGCTCTGCACATAAGCCCTCAGCATCGGGTCTTTTCGAAATCTCAATCCCGAGAATACAGAACGCACACAAAAACACCATAATAACAGAGTGTATTGCGGCTGTTTTAAGCTCTTTTGATAATGTCATCATTTTCTATCCTCTTTTCTGTTTTTCTGTTGAATTGAGATGCTGCACCTGCCAATGCCCTTATCGAGCCTGCATATTCGGTGGGCGACATATTGACGTATTTCCTGAACTGACGTGAAAAATAGTGTATGCTGTCATAGCCGAGCAGCTCGGCAATCTGCGTAAAATTATAATCACCCTCACGAATATACCTTTTCGCACGGTCAATTTTCATTCTTGTAAAATATTCACACGCACCGCAGCCTGCCTGTTCACGGAAAAGCTGCTTGACGGCGGTTTTGCTTATACCTGCATAGCGTGCTATATCGTCGAGCGTAATTTTCCCTCCGACGCTCTCGGCAAGGAAATCACATATATCACCGAACAGTCCGCTGTCAAGATTTCGCTTCAGCGTAGTCGCAGCAGGAGTTTTTTCATCACGCAGAATACTTATAAGAAGCTCGGCAAGATATAGCTTTATCATCTGCTCCGAGCCGAACACCGCCTCCTCACGTCTGACAAGCTTGTATGCAAAAAGGTCGTCAAAGGGCGGTAAAAATGCCCCCTCCGCCTCCTCTAAAATTTTTGAAAGGAGCGTACGCTGATGACTTCCCGCCCGAAAAATCATTCCGTCAAAGCCGCTCATCGAGGGTGAGCCGCATTTGAAGCTGATAATCGCCGCCGACGGTGCACTCACCCCGTCCGCCATCAGAGTATGCCACTCGTCAGGCTTGTGAAAGGCAATATCGCCGTTTTTTATAACACGTCTGCCGCTGTCCGTTTCTGCAATCAAATCGCCCTTATCCGCATAGACCAGCTCCCAGAAATCGTGCCTCTCACCTGCAAAGCGGTAATCCTTGGACAGCTCAAAATAATGTACCGTCACAAGCTCCCTTATAATTATCTCGTCCTTGAGCCTTGTCCCCTGATATTTCATCTGCCTTCCTCCCCACCATTTTTCTCCATTATATCACACTCGCCCTATTTTGTAAATATTTAAGCCGATTTTGCAAATAAAAAAATTTATGTGTGTACTATAATACAATTGATAAATTATGTACTATAAAAAGAAAGGACTATCAATATGAGCTACACTTTGAGCGATGTTGTCCGCAAATTCTCAGTCGATGTTGATATTGCTCCCTACGGAAACGGTCATATCAATGACACCTATGTGGCAGACAGCACTCCGAGATACATTCTGCAAAGAATTAACAGTAATGTATTCAAAAACCCTTCACAGGTTATGGAAAACATTCTCAATGTAACCGAGCATCTGAGAAAAAAAATTATCGAAAACGGCGGTGACGAGAACAGGGAAACTCTCCGTGTTATCAAGACGGTTGACGGCAAAAATTTCTACGAGGCAGATGACGGCAGCGTTTTCAGAATGTTCAATTTTATTGAAAATGCAGTAAGCTATGATGCTGTTGAAAACCCGAATCAGCTCCTTGAGGCTGCACGTGCATTCGGTAAGTTCCAGAATATGCTTGCAGATTTCCCCGCAAACAAGCTTTACGAAACAATTCCCGATTTCCACGACACGAGAAAAAGATTTGAGAATTTAAGACGTGCCGTTGAGGCAGATAAGGTCGGAAGACTTTCTTCTGTCAAAGAAGAGGTCGAGTTTGCATTTGCAAGAGAGGCAGAGGTCGGCACAATTGTTGACGCAATCGCAGACGGCTCTGTACCCCTTCGTGTTACTCACAACGACACAAAGCTTAACAACGTAATGCTCGACGAAAAGACAGGCGAGGGTGTCTGTGTTATAGACCTTGACACCGTTATGCCCGGCTCACTTCTGTACGATTACGGCGACGCACTCCGTTTCGGCGCTTCAACAGGTGCCGAGGACGAGGTGGATTTGTCAAAAATCGAGTTCAGCCTTGAGCTTTTCGAGGCGTTCACAAAGGGATTTCTTGGCGAGGTAGGCTCAAAGCTTACCCCGAGAGAGCGTGAGCTGCTCCCCTTCGGTGCCAAGATTATGACCTACGAATGTGGAATACGCTTCCTTACAGACTACCTTGAGGGAGATACATATTTCAAAATTCACCGTGAGCATCACAATCTCGACAGATGCCGCACACAGTTCAAGCTTGTTGCGGATATGGAGAAGAAAGCAGAAGAAATGCACAACATAGTGGCAAAATACTAATACCCAACGGAGGAACAACAATGAGAGTAATTGTCTGCAATGATTATGATGAAATGTCAAAGAAGGCGGCTTCACTTGTAGCCAGCCAGATTACCTTAAAGCCGAACTGCGTGCTTGGCCTTGCAACAGGCTCCACACCTATCGGTCTTTACGATAATCTTGTTGAAATGAACCAAAACGGCGAGATTGATTTTTCAAGCGTTACCAGCTTCAATCTTGACGAATACTATCCTTTAAGCCCCGATAACGACCAGAGCTACCGTTATTTTATGAATCTGCACCTTTTCGACAGAGTAAATATCGACAAGGAGCGTACATATGTACCTAACGGTTTGGCAGAGGACGCAGAGGCAGAATGTGCCGAGTATGAAAAGAAGATTGCCGACCACGGCGGTATTGACCTGCAAATTCTGGGAATAGGTCAGAACGGTCATATCGGCTTTAATGAGCCTGACGAAAATCTGATTTCGGTTACACATCTTACAGGTCTTACCGATAATACAATTGAGGCAAACTCACGCTTTTTCGCCTCGATTGACGATGTACCCAAGAAAGCTCTTACAATGGGCATAGGCAGTATTCTTAAGGCGAAAAGAATTATCCTTCTTGCAAGCGGCAAGTCCAAAAGACGTGTTGTCCGTGAGCTTCTCAACGACAACATCACCACCTCAATCCCCGCTACAATGCTGAAGGTACACCCCGATGTAGTGCTTATCTGCGATAAGGACGCATATTCCGAGATGTATCTCGGTGTAGATATTGGCGGTACTGCAATCAAGCTCGGTGTAATCGACAGCTTCAATAATATTGTCTATAAGGACAGCATACCCACGCAAAAGAACGTTACCGCAAAGGTAATTGCAGACGATATTTCAGCGGCGTGCAAGGATATTGCCGCACGCTACCCGATAGGCTCAATCGGAATAGGTACACCCGGTATCATCAATTTTGAGCAGGAAACGGTCAGCGCAAGTAACCTCCCCTTTGACAATTCACCGATTGTTGAGTGGATAAGAGAGGAAACAGGACTTCCCGTCCTGATTAACAACGACGCTAACTGTGCGGCACTCGGCGAAGCTATTGTCGGCGAGGGTGCAGATGAGAACGACATATTTATGGTAACTCTCGGCACAGGTGTCGGCGGCGGTATTATTATAAATAAGAGGATTTATTCGGGCAAAAAGGGCGGCGCAGGCGAAATTGGACATATGTGCATTGAAGCGGACGGAAAGCCGTGTACCTGCGGCAGCACAGGCTGCTGGGAAAGCTATGCCTCTGTAACCGCTCTGATTGAACAGACCAAGGCTGCCGCAGAGGAAAATCCCGACAGTATTCTCGCAAAGGTTATAGCCGAAAACGGAAAGGTTGACGGCAAGACGGTATTTGAGGCAATGGACAAGGGCTGCGAGGTTGCAGAAAAGGTATTTGATAAGTACACAAGCTATATTGCGGTAGGTATTAAGAATATCGTTAATATCTTCCGTCCCGGTGCTGTTGTAATTGCAGGCGGTATCTCGGTGGTAGGTGACAGACTTTTAAAGCCTATCCAGAGTAAGGTCGGCACAGACGTTCCTATCAAAATATCACACCTGAAAAATGACGCAGGTATGATAGGTGCAGCACTTCTCGGAAAGGACACCCGTGTACTATGATATTTAAAAATGTTGAACTACTCGGTGCGGATTTCAAATTCCGCACCGAAACTGTATATGTTGAAAACGGTATTTTCACCGAAACTTCCGCAGGCGAGGAAATCGACTGCAGAGGACTTAAAATGCTGCCGGGACTTGTGGATATTCACACTCACGGTGCGTCAGGCTGCGATAACCTTGATACATCTGCCGAGGCACAAAAGACAATCGCAGAATTTATGGGCAAAAACGGTACTACCACCTTTCTCCCCACATTGATGACCCAAAGCAAGGAGCATTTATCCGCTGCCGCAAAAAATGTGGCAAAAGCAAAAGAAAGCTACACAGGCGGTGCGAAAATAGGCGGTATTTATATGGAGGGCCCGTATTTTTCCGTTAAATACAAGGGTGCACAGAACGAGGCTTATATCCGTGACCCGAGCATTGATGAGTTTAACGAAATCAACGCCGACGGGTTAATCAGAGTTGTCAGCCTTGCACCCGAGCGTGACGGTGCGATAGATTTTATTAAGGAAATAACTCCGTCGGTGAAGGTTGCACTCGGTCACACCGACGCAGATTACGACACGGCAAAAGAGGCAATAGAGGCAGGTGCGAGTGTTCTCACTCATACCTACAACGCTATGCGTGGTCTGCATCACAGAAATCCGAACGCAATTGGTGCCGCAGTTGACAGCGATATTTTCTGCGAGTTAATCAGCGACGGTATGCACGTACACCCTGCAATGGTACGCAATCTTTATAAGCTGGTCGGACGAGAAAGACTTGTTCTGGTTTCCGACTCACTCCGCCCGATGGGTATGCCCGACGGCGAGTATGATATGGGCGGTCAGATAACCTATGTGAAGGACGGCAAGGCTCTCCTTGCAGACGGTACTATCTGCGGCAGTACGACACCGCTGTTCGGCTGTATGAAAAAGGCAGTTGAGTTCGGTATTCCGCTTGAGGACGCTGTCCGTGCGGCAAGTCTTAACCCTGCAAAAGCGGCAGGTATTGACGGCATTTGCGGCAGTATTGCAGTCGGCAGAGCGGCAGATTTCCTGCTTGTCGACAATGACTTAAACCTCAAGTCAGTATATATAAACGGAAAGGAAGTAAAATAAATGAAAGCAATCAAGACAAACACCGCACCTGCGGCAATCGGACCTTATTCACAGGCTATAGTAATCGGCGATATGCTCTACACATCGGGACAAATCCCCGTTGACCCTGCCACAGGTAGAATCCCCGAGGGTGTTGAGGCACAGGCAAATCAGGCATTTACAAATCTTAAAAATCTGATTGCGGCATCGGGTGCGAGCATTGAAAACACCGTAAAAACCACAGTATTCATCAAGAATATGGAGGATTTTGCGGCAATCAACGAGATTTACGCATCATATTTCACAGAGCCGTTCCCCGCACGTTCCTGCGTTGAGGTTGCAAGACTTCCCAAGGACGTACTGTTAGAGGTTGAAGCAATTGTAAAGCTCTGACGGCAATTTACAATAAATTACAAAAAAATGCTTGACAAGCTATACCGAATGATGTATAATATTAAAGCTTGTAAAAGCATTCCTTGCCCGAAAACGGTTTTTCGGGACATAAGTCCATAAGGAGGTGTAAAAAATGGCTGAAAAAATCTTGAACAGCTATGAGACAATTTTTATTGTTGACGCTACACTCGAGGAGGAGGCTGTTACCGCAGTTAAGGAGAAGTTCACTTCTTTGATTGCAAAGAACGGTACAGTTAACAACATCGATGAGTGGGGCAAGAGAAGACTTGCTTACGAAATCAACGATAAGACAGAGGGCTACTACTATCTTGTAGACTTCACAGCTGACGGCGAGTTCCCGAAGGAGCTTGACAGACAGTTCAGAATTAACGAGAATATTCTCAGAACTATCATCATCCGCAAGGATGAGGAATAATTCGCCAAGGGGTGATTTTTAATGAACAAAGTTATATTGATGGGTAGACTTACCCGTGACCCCGAAATGCGACAGAGCCAGCAGGGTACGCCTGTTGTGAGCTTTACGCTTGCAGTAGACAGACGTTTTGCCAAGGAGGGTCAGCAGCAGGCTGATTTTATCTCTTGCGTAGCTTGGAGCAGGCTGGCAGAGTTCATCTGCAAGTATTTCCAGAAGGGCAGTATGATTGCCGTTTCGGGAAGATTGCAGTCAAGAACATACGATGACAAGGACGGAAAGAGACAGTACGTTACCGAGGTGGTTGCAGAGGACGCATACTTTACAGGTTCACGTTCCGAAACAGGCACATCAGGCGGTCAGGGTAATTATCAACCCGGCGGCTATCAACGCCCTGCTTCACAGCCTGCACAAAGCACAGGTACCTCGCCCAACTTTGATGAGTTTGAGGCAATGGGCTTCTCGGCAATGGACGGCTCAGAGGACGACCTGCCGTTCTAAAAAAAACGATTTTTCCCCGACAGACGGGATTTACTTGAATTTGACAGGAGGTTAGAAAAATGCCTGAGAGAGCAGAAAGACCGCAGAAGGCACGCCGCAGCAAGAAAAAGGTGTGTATGTTCTGTGTAGACAAGGTTGAGCATATCGATTACAAGGATACAGCAAAGCTTCGCAGATACATTTCTGAGCGTGGCAAGATTGTCCCCAGACGTATCAGCGGAAACTGTGCAAAGCATCAGCGTCAGCTTACAGTTGCTATCAAACGTGCAAGACAGATTGCACTTTTGCCCTTCGTTTCCGAATAATGCAATTTAAGGACACACAAGAGAGTGTGTCCTAATTTTTTGAAATTTTACCCTCGGAGATTTATACTAATGAGTCATTTAACAGCAAAAAGATTAAAATATTACCGTGAAAAAGCACGTATGTCACCTGCCGAGCTTGCCGCTTTAATCGGCGTTGAGCCGACAGATATAATTGACTATGAAACGGGCAGAGTCGTACCCGATATGCGTATCTACTTCAAGCTCAGTCACGTACTTGATATATCGACTGACGAGCTGCTCGTATTTGAAAAGAATGCTGAAATTTAAAAAGATTGTGGTGTAAGGTAAACACCACAATCTTTTTACTTTAATTCAACTATTGTAACTCCCGTCTCTCCCTCACCGTAGCGTCCAAGACGGTAATCCTTGACATAACGGTGCTTGCGGAGCATTTCACCGATTCCTTTACGCAGTACGCCTGTACCCTTGCCGTGGATAACGGATACGGGCGATATGCCTGCAAGGTAACAATCGTCGAGGAATTTTTCAACAGTATCGAGTGCTTCTTCAAGCATCTGACCCCGAACGTCCACCTCTGTTGCAACGTCCTTAGTCTTTGACACATACGCTCCTGTTGACTTGACGTAACGCTCGGCAAGCTCCTTCGAGGAGTTGTCCGCCACACGTTCAAGGTCGGTTATATGCACATCCATTTTGATAATACCTGCCTGAACACGCACCGTTTTATCATTTTTTGACGGTGTTTTCAGGACGGTAGCATTTTCACCCACGCTGATAATTCTGACAGTTTCGCCCTCTTTGAGATTCTTGGGCGGCTCACGGAAGGTCTTTTTCGGTTTATCCGCACGTCTTATTGCACGGTCTATACTGTCCTCCTTGCTTTTGAGCTTGGATTTCAGCTCACTCGTCTTACCCTCAACGTCCTTTGCACCCTCAATACGCAGACGTTCAAGCTCACGGATTATTCTGTTCGCCTCGTCCTTGGCATCGGATACCAAAAGCTTCGCCTCACGGCGTGCCTCCTCCATAATCCGAGCCTTATTCTCCTTGAGCTTTCTGCGTTCCTTTTCAATCTCGTCCTTCAAATCGGAAAGCTCACGACGCATACGCTCGGCATATTCCTTCTCACTCTGTGCCTCTATTCTGTTTTGCTCCAGCTCACCGATTACGTCCTCAAATCTGACGTCCTCATCACTCAAAAGCTCATTTGCACGCTTTATCACACGCTCGTCAAGCCCGAGTCTTTTTGAAATCGCAAACGCATTACTCTTACCAGGAACTCCAATCAAAAGCTTATAGGTCGGCTTCAGGCTTTCCACATCAAATTCGCACGAAGCGTTCTCCACACCGTCTGTCGAAAGTGCAAACAGCTTCAGCTCGCTGTAATGCGTTGTTGCAACCGTTCTCGCACCAAAGCTCCTTAGGTATTCAATCACCGAAATCGCCAAAGCAGCACCCTCGGTCGGGTCTGTTCCCGCACCAAGCTCGTCAAAGAGTGCAAGAGAGGACGAGTCCACATTCTCCAGAATACGCACAATATTAACCATATGCGACGAAAATGTCGATAAGCTCTGCTCTATGCTCTGTTCGTCACCGATATCGGCAAAAATTTTCTCAAAAATCGCCGCACGGCTCCCTTCTGCAACAGGCAGATGCAGTCCCGACGCCGCCATTAGTGAAAACAATCCGATAGTTTTAAGCGTAACCGTTTTACCGCCCGTATTCGGTCCCGTTACAACAAGCGTATCAAACCGCTCGCCGAGATAAATGTCGTTTGCAACCACCGCATCCTTGGAAATCAGCGGATGTCTTGCTCTACGCAGCTCAACTATACCGTCGGTATTTAAAATAGGCTCATTACCGCCCATATCAAGGGACAGCTTCGCCTTGCAGAAGATAAAGTCAAGCTCGGCAATAACCCTTGCGTCACCGATTATCACCTCACCCTTTTCCGCCGCCAATGCGGACAGCTCGGCTAAAATACGCTCAATCTCACGCTGTTCCTTGTTCTCAAGC
>JAFULX010000042.1 GCA_017483065.1 Clostridia bacterium
ACATCATTTATTTTGCTCGTCAGCTCATATTTATAATATTCTCTTCTGAACGAATATCCCGAGCCTCTGCACACGCCCGTCACATCACCGTTTGCCTCAATCGCCGTCCTTTGTAGTGCTGTCCAGCCTTTTTTTGCACTTTCGGCATATTCGCTGCCTAAGAGCCACCCGTTTTTCACACCTCTTGCAAAAGCACACACAAACATTGCCGTACACGAGGTTTCCGCATACGAGTCCCAATCATCAAGCAGCTGATGCCACATTCCGTCCTCGTCCTGACATTTCAGCACGCCTTTGCAAAGCTTACGGAAGAAATCGAGCAAAAATTCATTTTCTGCAACGCTCAAAATCTCGCTCAGGGTAAACAGCACCCAGCCGTTACCTCTCCCCCACGGGATTCCCGTCATTGTCTGATGCGTAAGGCTGTAAATGTGGCTCATAAGCTCCTTATCCTGCATATAAAGCTTGTCGTAAAAGCATTTAAGTTGATTTTGTGCGTCTGTTATAGCTTTTTCATCGCCTGTTCGCTTATAGTATCTGCACAAAAACGGCACACTCATAAACAAATCGTCCGCCCATATGGTATTATAATGATTGTGACCCTCCTTCAGGCGGTAGAACATACCGTTTTCAAGCCGTTCCTGACCGTTTAAAATCCAGTCGGCACTCTTTTCAATCAGCACCGCTTCTTCGAAAGGAATATCCTCACCCTCGTAGCAGTTGAGGATTGCATTTGCAAAAGAGCCGCAATCGTCAAGACAGTCGGTGCATACAAGCTGTCTGTTTACAAGCGGTACGCCGTATTTTTCCTTTTCTCTGACAGCTCCGCTCTGAAGCTTTGCAGCCGTTCTTATATGCTCTTTTACATATCGAAGTATTTTTTCATCGCCGAGTACTTCACCCGTTCTGTATAAGCCATATAGTGCCACTCCAGCAGGATAGGTGGCTTTGCCGAAGGTGGTATCACCACCCACCGCACGCAGCTCATAATCGTTTTTTTTGGACGGCTTTGGCAACCAGTTTTCGGGAAGCATTGCATCTATATCGGGAAAGCTTTCGACCGCAATATCCTCCGCAAGCGGTTTTGAATATGCAAAACCGAGCATACCCTTAAACTCTGCAAACGGTGCATAAAACAGCCTTGTACCCCATCTTATATTTACCTCGCCAAGGCTTACCCCAAAACCCATTCTGTTTTTTCTGCATTTTACAAAAAGTCTGTTTCTCCCCTTTTTAAGGTCAAGCCCAAGCTGTTTTACAGCAGGCTTCGCCTCATCAGGATAGGTTGTTTTGCATACAAGGGTATTGTTTATATAGATTTCGCAGTCACGCATCGGGTCGCAAGCAAGGTTTATCCGCATATCTTCTTCTGCCTCAAGTACTGTCATAAGACAGCAAATACTGCCATATTCAGCGTTCGGAAGCTTTTGATTAAAATCAAAATCGTAAAGTCCGTTCTCGTTCTGGACAAAGCCGCTGTCAAGCCAAGGCATATAAGCCACATCGCTTATCGGGTTTAATTCCATATATCTGTATGCCGTCTTTTTTAATATTTCGTACATAGCTCCACCTTAAAATATAATGTAGTTACGGTCGCCTTCTTCATTGAGCCTGATATATCCGTCGCCGTATTCCGAATATGCAAACCTGTTTGAAATGAGCGGCAGCTCGCCGTCCGAAAAAGGCTTACCGTTTATGGTGCAATCGCCGTCCCACGAGAGCTTCACCTCACCGAAAGCCTTGCTTTGCAAGATAAATGCTCCATTCTTTTCAGACATAGTCCCATCGCAAATAGCCTTGATAAAGCCTTCAAAGCTGCCATACTCCTCTTTATCACCTGCCGCAAGCAGCCAGACGGTTTCTCTTGCATCGCATAAAAGCTCACGTCCCTTATAGCTGCCACGCATCGTTTCGGTATATCCGCCGCTCGAATAAACTCCCGTGTATGCGTCATTGGTTTTCCCGAATTTCCAGCCGTTATTACGCACTATACTGTCAAACTTTTCCTCAGGAAAATAACAGTGAGTATAGCCCCTGCCGCCAAGCCTGTAGATATGCACAAGCAGATTTTTGTACGCATCTGTTTTGGGAATACTGTACTGTCCGCTCCAGTATGACGGTCTTGTATTGCTTTTCATACTTTCAAAGCAGGTCACGAATACGGGCGCCGTACCGTCAAGCAAAAGCTGTCCCGCCTGTACCTGAGTACCGAACTCGCCCTTTCTCGATTCCAAAAGACCCGACAGAATATAATCCTTTTTACGGTAGCAATAGATATTTACGCCAAGTCTGCCGTCATAACGGAAAATTCCCATTCTGCTGTAGGTTTCAATCGGCTCTTGTGTAGTTGCTGCTGCTTCTGTAATCGGTCTCGGAGTGTAGCTGCTTGATGCAACCGCCGCCGCAGCCTTATTGATTTCGTCATACGTTTCCGACGGTGTGCCGTATAAAAGCCACATCAGATGGCTCAGCCCTTCATCATCGGGATTTTTCAAAGCGTGTTCATAGCATCTGCCGTGAACACAGCCCATTACACCCTTGCTTGAATGAGTTGCAATCAAAAGTGCAATAAAGTCCAGAAGATTTTTTGCCATATACTTCAAATCAGGGTCAGCATCGGCAAAGTCATATATATCCACAAGCGAAATTATGTCGTGAGGCAGATAAGCATTTGAATACCACTCGCAAAAGCCGTAACGACCCTTTTCCCTTATCCATTGTTCACAGTCATAACGCCCTTTAAATGCGTGAAAAAGCCCGTTCTGCCCGCTGTTGGTGAAAATTTCGTTGGGAAACAGAATTCCTGCAACATACTCGCACGAGAAAAAGCTCATCTGATGATTTTCGCTCCTTACGAACATCATCGTTTCACCCGACTCGTCTGCACGGTACTTAAAGCCGAGAATTGCCTTTTTTATTTTCTCCGCAAGCGGTTTGCTTAACTTACTACGATACTTTCCGTAAATCCGCAGCAGCTCGTGCATAGAAAAATCGGCACAGTCATACCGACCGTTCACCTCACAAAGCCGTTCCTCGATATACTGCTCATCAACAGCACCGTTCTTTTCCAATGCGGCAAGAACTACACCCTGTTCGGAGTAGTAATCAAGAAGAAAGCTCCTTCTCTGCTCAAAGGTATAGTTTTCGGGAAGGCTTACCCTCTCACGTCTGCTGAACGAATGGCTTTCCCCTTCAATACCGTCACACTCTGTTTTGATTATGTATCTGCCGCTTTTAAGCTTTGACGCCGAAAATAACTCAAGCCTGCCGTTTGCTTTTATACCGTCAAAGCGAACGGTTTGAGCAAGCCGGAGCATAGTTTCGTCAAAGCCGTCATAGGCATAAACGGAGAAAACATATTCACCGCCCGAAAAGCCGTCCTCTTCAAATTCAACACAAATCGGCTCATCACCTATAAAGACGCTCTTTGGAAGATAAAACCGTGAAAGCTCCTCTTCGCATTTTCTGATTTCTTCTGTCGTCTTTCGGGAAATATCCTCACAAAGCTCAATTCTGTCCTCTGTTTCCACACCGAACGCACAGCTGCAATGAATGTGCATATTCATAACTGCGGCACAGAAAGTATTTCTGCCCTTTTTGAGCCTTGCCTTAATATTCAGCGTCTGCTCGGCGGCACCCAATTTCAGCTCTGTCGCAAAGCTCTGACCGTTTACAGAGATTGCGGCACTGCCTTTGACAGAAACTGTGAACTCATATTCACCGTCGCAAGGAGCATTTATCTCGGTTGCCGCAAACACATTCATAAGCACGCCACGTCTGCCGATTGTGTTCCACTCAAGTCTGCTTTCACGCTCGCCCAAAAGCTGTACTCTCCACTTATGCTCTCTGCCAAAGCAGGTCATTATTTCGCCCTCGGTGCATTTGACAGTTTCGCACCGTTTTTTCAGTTCCTCAAAAAACGGCACATATTTGTCATAGGCAAAGCTGTAATTATCAATATAATATCCGCTGCCAAGCTCGGAAACCTCACATATAAATGCACCTGTTGTGAGCCACTTTTCCAATCGTTTCATCAAACATTCCCCTTTAGTTTGTTATCGGCATACAAAGCGGTGTGATACCGTCGGCATCTGTTACTATCAGCTTCATACTCTGTCCCTCGCCAACTACAATAGTTTTGCTTGAATTTTCCCAGAGTATTTCGACAGAGCAAAGTGTATTGCCGTCATAAACCGCAGCATAAACGGTTGCATCAACACCTTGTTTTAGTGAATATGAAACGGTATTGTTTTTAATACTGATATCTTCAAAAACCTCTGATGAAACACCGAGTGCCTCAAGCTCCGCCGCCGTATAAATGCCGTTTGCCATAAGCTGTCCGCAGTTCATATACTCTGCAATACCAGTGCCGATACTGTCAAGCTTTACGCTGTCAAAAAAGCTTTCATCAACCCAGAATACAGGTCTTACAGCCGCCAAAGACGTGATTGTATGCTCCGCAATTCTTCCCTTGTCCCAGTTCACGATAAGTCCCTTATCCCACCACGAGTTTGCACCTCTTGCCGTTCTCAGCCACCAGCTTTGTCCCAAGTCGTTCCAGCCTATTCTGGCAGAATATTTCATCATTTCGGTATGTGACAGTATGCTTACTCCACATACAGTATCATAGTCATTCGGAATATCCGAGCCGAGATAGCCTGCCTCGGTACGCCAGATATGGTTTTCGTCTATGTAGTCTGTGATTTTCTCTGGTAATGCCAAGCCATTCACAACCGAGGCGATACTATTTCGATTTTCAGGATTAAACCTTTGCGTGCCGTCTGTACTGAATGCGGCTTTCCCGTAGCTGTCAAGTGCCATCACAAAATATTTCGACGTTCCTTTTCCGCTGTCGTCAAGCAGTAAAAATTTCTTGCCGTCAAGTGAAAAAATATACTTTTCATCACTGTACTCGTTTATTGTTTCGGGTGAAACTGCATCAATCGGTCCCATCGACTCTATGTCTATAAGTATCATCTGCTTTGAAACCGTTTCCCCACCGTTTTCCGCTCTCAGCTCATAGAAATAATGTCCGCCTGAGAGTGTGTCTGAAACGGTAAAATCAAGTGCAAGCTCTGCCTTTTCTCCCGATTTTATGTTAAGTGTTTTTATTTCGCTGACACGGTTATTTTCATTGTCATACACAGCAAAATCCTTCGATATATCCGCTTTGCTTGCGTTCGTTATGTTTCCGCTTACGGTATATTCTCCGCCCGATTTGACCTTTGTCGGCGTTACCGAAAAGTACAGGCTGTTCTGATGGTCAAGACTTTCCAAGGACGCATATTCTGTTGCAACCTTGCAAAGATTTTCCGCAATCAGATATTTTGCATAAACCGCCGAATTTTTAGCGGTGCTGTTCTCTTCAAAGCTGTCAAGCTCTTTTGCAAAGCTATAGTACCTTTCGGCTCTTCTCAAAACTGCGTCCGCAAAGGGCAGTTCTGCACCGTCCGCCTTTTCTTCAATAACTGCTCTTACCGAGCTTATCATTTCATCTGAAAGCGTTATGTCGGCTGCGTTTGTGTCAAACAGCGGATAAAGTGCCGCTATCACTTCGCCTGCCTTATGCACCTTATCGGCAAAGAGCATTTTATTCTTTATATCAAGCTCCTTTGTACAGGAAATTGCAAGCGAATAGTTATCATTGACAGCCTTTGCAATGTCGCTGTCGGTCAGTTCAGGCACACTAAGCGACGTGCCTGCAATTTCATTCATTTCCGAATACAGCAGTGCAAGAACGTCCTCTGCCGCAGAAACAGCATACGCTTTGTCAATTCCCGTCACATAAACGGGCGATACTCCGACCGTTATGGTATTGTTCACTGCGGTCAGGGGATTTCCGTAGATATCAAAGCATTCAACCGCCGTATCCTGCGAAACTGTTGCCTGAGTATCCGCAGCCGCCCAGCAAAGTGCCGTTATTTCGCCCTCTTTTTGGTAAAGGTATGCGGTCACTTCTCCAAGCTTTACCTCACCGATATAATCCGCTCCCGAAATCATATTGCAGTACTGTACAAGTGCAGGGTATGCAAGTCTTGCTGTTCTGTCATAATTAAGTATTCCGAATTGATGCTCACGGTTGCTGCTGTCCGTTCCGCTTGCAACAAATTCATAAATGAACACCTTTTCCGCACCGACACTGTCACCGTAAACGAAGGATTTTATGATATTATGTGCCGCAACCTCCTCGTCAATTCCGTATTCGGTCATAGTCGGAAAGCCTGTTTCGGTAATCTGAAAATCCTTCCAGCCGTACCAACCGTCCTCACCGCTTACATTGCTGTAAAGCTCAAGAAAATCTTTGTATCTGCTGTCGGAATAGTTGGTATATGTATAAGGGTGTGCAGAAATTGCGTCAACATAGGAAAATATCCCCTGCTTTGCCATCTCACGCAGAAACCTGATACCGTCACCCTTACTCGGTCCTTTTGTTCCGCTTCGTTCGGTGTTTCTCGTATTTGAAACCGCACCGACAACTATCCTTGTATCGGGACGCAGTTCTCTTATAACTCTGCTTGCCACCTTAACAAGGTTACAATATGCGACCACGTCCGCATCTGGTTTCCAGGTAGCATCACGGTTAGGCTCATTGTAAATCTCAAATTCCTTTGTATCGGGGTAATTTGTTACAATACGGCGTACATATTCCGAGAATTTTGCAAGCTGTTCTTCGGTGTAGGGTGCGTAACCCTTTTCGTCCTCTGCATTGTACAAGTCGTTATAGTGGCACAGCGTAAGGTGCAGCTTTGTTCCGTTTTCGCTGTAAGCCTTGCACACCTTGTCGCCGTAGCTGTCGTCCCACACATTCTCCGACGTTTCATACGACCACCACGAGAGTAAATCTCTCGCCCATACAACACCCGCCTTATTCATAAGCTCAAGCCGTTCGGTGTCCTTGACGGAATTTTGACCTCTATGCTGTACCACACCCACTCTCGAAAGTGCGTCATAAAGCTGCGGCTGATGCTCGTTAATGACGGTTATGTCCTGAGAAAGAGTCTGCTTGACCGTGGTTCCCTCCACAACCTCTACCGTCAGGGTATGTATGCCATAGTCAAGCGTTGACAGCGGGAAAAATTTCTCACCGTCAATATTAAATGCTTCATCAATAACCGTTTCTGAATCCGCCGTACAGCGTACAGTTAATACCTGTACGCCGTCGGCATCTGTCTGCACCGTAAAGCCTGCCTCATCACGGTCAAAGATATATCCCGTACTTTCAGGAAAGGTAATACTATATTGTGCAGCATAGGCACTTGCTCCTCCCCAAAGGGTTATACATAAGCCTATCATAACAGCAAGCTTTTTCATTACGGTGTGTCCTCCAATCAATAGTCAAAATATTGTGTTTGTGTTATCTCTGCTGTGAGCATATCGTCCGAAACAGGAGCAGTATTTGTTTCTGCCTTTACAAAACGGAAGGTTCTGTAATCGGCAGGGTATTTCTTGTTTCCCGTACCCGTTGTAAACTGAATGTATGCGTCACGCTCCATTACGTCTGCGTCATTGATACAGATGTTAAAGCCAAATTCATAGCCT
>JAFULX010000043.1 GCA_017483065.1 Clostridia bacterium
GGACTTTATGATATTAGCTCTGTTTTTATCACCGCCGTTTTGCAGTACTTTGACAGGGATACTTTTCTCAACAAGCTCATCAACCTCAACCGATATCAGTGCATTATTTCTGCCCTCAATAGAAACACCCGACACTCCCATATCAAAGGAAACATACTCATTCCAAGTACCGCTGCTGTTGATATCGGATACATCAACACTTGCCCTGATGCTTGAGAGTGCATTTATGACCGAGCTTCTCGCACCTCGGATTTTGACATCGACACCGTCAAGCTCCTCTGTATTTATCAGCACAAGTCCTTTTGAAGCAAGTGTTTCGGTACCGTTAAAGGTAACAGGAATATTTTTTACATTCTGTGTAATGGTCGGGTTTACCGTATAGGTCAAAATCAGCCAGAGGATTATAGCCAATATGACCGAAAAAAATTTCATTGTAAGCGGTAAATTTTTAACTTTATCAGCCATTTGACGTATTCCTCCAGAACTTGAATTTTTCGGTATCTACCGTTGGTTTTGTACTGAAAACCCTCATAAGTGCACGCTTTAAGGACTCTTTGTCAAGATTTCTTGTAAGCGTACCGTTGATTGCAATTGAAATTTTGCCCGTTTCCTCACTTACCACAACCACCATTGCGTCGGAAGCCTCCGACACGCCGAGTGCAGCTCTGTGTCTTGTCCCAAGCTCACGTGAAAGGTTTGGATTTGATGTCAGCGGCAAAAGGCAGCCTGCGGTATGAATTCTGTCACCTCTGACAATTACAGCACCGTCGTGCAAAGGGGTATTCGGTGCAAAAATATTTTCTATAAGCGCAGCAGAAACATCTGCGTTAACAACGCTGCCCGTTCTTATAACATCACCGAGCCTTGTATCTCTTTCAATAACCACAAGTGCACCAGTTTTACTCCTTGACAGATTTGCCGCAGCTTCGCACAGCTCGTCAATGACGTGCATAGTCTTGTTCTCGTTTTCACCCTGACCCGATACAATATCAATAATTCTGCCTGCCTTTGAACGTCCCATTCTTTCAAGCATATTCCTTAGCTCGGGCTGGAAAATAACAACAACCGCAAACAGTCCCACCTGCATTGTATTACCCAAAATATAATTGAGAGCGTGGAGATTAAGCCAGTCACTCGCAAGCAGAGCGAAGAACAAAATCGCAATACCCTTCAAAAGCTGTATCGCACGGGTTTCCCTCACAACCTTGACAAGCTGGTAGATGATAACCGCAAGAATAGCAATATCTATCAGGTCACTAAATCTTAAAACCTGAATAAAACGTGTTATGTAATTCACAACAAATTCCATAAATTCTCCCTTTGCCTTTCATCACTTTCTTATATTATACTATATTTTTTTGCATTTGCATATATTTTTTTGAAAAAAATATTATATTTTATTGTTTATTTTCCATTGATATGCTATAATGTAATAAATAATAAGGAAAAAGGAGATAATATAATGAAAAGAAAACTGATTTGCACATTACTTTCCGTTCTTATGCTTTCAGGCTCTCTGACAGCACTTGCCGCAGATGATATCACCGTCAGTGTTGACAGAAGAACAATTCATTTTGAGGATCAGGCTCCCGTCATTATAAATGACCGTGTTCTGGTTCCCGTAAGAGGCGTGTTTGAGGCACTCGGTGCAAGGGTGCTTTGGAATGCTGAGGAACGTAAGGTAACTGTTTTTTCAAAGGACAACCTTTCGAGAATTGTTTTGTATATTGACTCAACCGATTTCAAGCAGGTTATCTTCAAGAGTCTGCTAAACTATGAGGTTAAGGATTTTACAAGCGAGGTTGCACCGCAGATTATCAATGACAGAACAATGATTCCGCTCTATCTTGTGGCAGATTATATGAGCAACGAGGCGGTATGGAACGGCGAGGACAGAAGTGTAACCGTTACCTCGAAGGAGTTCTTGAAGCTTCTTTCGGAAACAGCACCTGCTGAAAATATGACCGCTGAGGAAACCTTGAACAGCTCTCTCACATCAATCTCTCTTTCTACTGATAAAGCCGATGTACAAGGCGGCGACGAGGTTACGGTAAGAGTTAATCTTTCAAACACGGCTGTGAATGCGGATAAGAAGCATTTCGGCACTACTGCGGCAGTACATTACAACAGAGATAATTATACCTTGAAGTCCTGCAATTACATAACAAATACCGAATTAGGTGCAAGTGCGTACAATCCAGATTTTATGGGTGATTCTGTAAAGTTTATCTATCTGCACGATCCTGCGACTATGCCTGAATTTTCCGACGGAACAGTTGTGGAGCTTGTGTTCACTGCCAACAACGACGAAGGCGGCAGCTTTTGGCTTTCTGACCGTATTACAAAATACGGCAGCGATACACATATAACATTAACAGCAGATACCGAAGATATTATACTCGACACAGCGGACAAGCTTTACATAGATACTACACCTGTTGTTGTAAAATAATCACGGAGATACTATAATGCTGACAAAACCGACAAATTTATACATCGTTGTCCCCTGCTATAACGAGGAGGCGGTTATTTCCGAAACAGCGTCACGTCTTCTGGAGCTTTTCGACAAAATGAAACGTGATTTCCTCATTGACAGTCTTTCAAGAATTGTCTTTGTTGATGACGGGTCAAAGGACGCAACCTGGGACATAATAACCTCGCTGGCAAGCGAGTATGACGAGATTTACGGCATAAAACTGGCGAAAAATGCAGGGCATCAGAATGCACTTTTTGCAGGACTTATGACGGTAAAGGATTCCTGCGAATGTGCGATATCCATTGACGCAGACCTGCAGGACGATGTATCTGCCATTTATGAAATGGTGCAAAAATTCTCCGAAGGCACGGAAATAGTGTACGGAGTACGCTCAAACCGTGACAGCGATACGCTGTTTAAGAGGAAAACTGCACAAAGCTTTTACAGGCTTATGAAGCTTCTCGGTGTGAATATGGTGTTCAATCACGCAGATTACCGCCTTATGAGCGCAAAAGCACTTAATGCACTGGCAGGTTTTAACGAGGTCAATCTGTTTTTGAGAGGAATCGTACCGCTCCTTGGCTTTAAAACGGACACTGTTTATTACACAAGGGGCGAGCGGTTTGCAGGCACTTCAAAATATCCTTTGAAGAAAATGATTTCCTTCGCACTTGAGGCAATAACGTCATTTTCTGTTACACCAATCCGAATAATCAGTACTATTGGAGTTATTGCGTGCCTGATTGCGGTTGCTGTGGCAATTTATACTCTTGTACAGAAATTCACAGGTCACACCGACGCAGGTTGGGCGTCAATTATGATTTCTATATGGTTTATCGGCGGTGTCCAGCTTGTTTCGCTCGGCATTATAGGCGAGTACATCGGCAAGATGTACAAGGAGGTCAAGCACAGACCGAGATATATTATTGAAGAGGTAAGATTTTAATGGTTTATGATATTGCAATTATAGGCGGCGGTGCAGCAGGTTTGTCCGCCGCAATATACGCAGCACGCAGCGGTATGAGCGTGGCTGTGTTTGAGGGTACAGGCTTTGGCGGTCAGGTAAATTACACCGCCGATGTAGACAACTACCTTGGTATTCCCTCTGTTTCAGGTCAGGCTCTTTCCGAAAAAATGCACGCTCACGCAGAGCTTTTTGCGGTGGATTTCAAAACAGAACAAATACGTGAAATTAAAGATTATGCATCTCCCGTCAAAAAGCTTGTAACCCGAAAAAATATATACGAAGCACGCAGCGTAATTCTTGCAACGGGTGCAAAGCCGAGAAAACTCGGCGTATCGGGCGAGGACGAGCTTGCAGGTGCAGGTGTTTCCTACTGTGCAACCTGTGACGGAGCTTTCGCAGGCGGTAAGACAGCGATTGTAGTCGGCGGCGGAAATACAGCCTTCGAGGACGCACTATACCTTTCCGCTATTTGCAAAAAGGTTTATATTATCAACCGTTCGGAAAATTTCAGAGCGGCAAAAACCTTGGTTGATAAGGTACGCAGCAAGCAAAATACGGAAATTCTGACAAGCAGAAAAATCGAGAAAATACAAGGCAGCGGTGCGGTAAAGTCGGTTGTTACCTCACACACCGTTTCGGGACGGATTGCCGTGCTTGATGCCGACTATGTGTTTATTGCCATAGGCAGAATACCCGAAAGCGGTCTTTATGAAGGAAAAACCGCACTTGCGGCAGATAAAAGCGTAATCTGCAATGAGCATATGGAAACAAACGTAAAGGGGTTGTTCGCAGCAGGTGATGTCAGAAACACACCGCTTCGCCAGATTATAACTGCGGCGGCGGACGGAGCTGTTGCGGCAACGGCGGCGATAAATTATATCAATTCACTATAACCGAAAGGTAAAGGTACAAATGACAGCAATTATTAACGCAATGGTTATGACAGACGACGGCAGTTTTAAAAGAACTAATGTCGTATTTGATGATAAGATTTTGAGTATCGGAGAAGAAATCTCAGGCGGCTGTGAGATAATCGACGCAAACGGCGGATACCTCACCCCAGGCCTCATTGACGCTCATTGCCACCTCGGTATGGTCGGTGATTCTCAGGGTGCGGAAAGTGATGACGGCAATGAGGATTCCGACCCGATAACTCCGCATCTTAGGGCAATTGACGCAATAAATCCTTTTGACCGTGGGTTTGAGGAGGCACGCACAGCAGGCGTAACCGCTGTTGTTACAGGTCCTGGAAGTGCAAATCCTATCGGCGGTCAGTTTGCCGCAATAAAAACGTCGGGCATATGTGTTGACGATATGATTATTAAAGCACCTGCCGCAATAAAAATTGCTCTCGGCGAAAATCCTAAAGCAGTTTACGGCGACAAGGACGAGGCACCGTTTACAAGAATGGGAACTATGGCTCTTATCCGTGAAGCTCTTTTTAAGGCAAAGGATTATGCCACGTCAATTCAAAATGCCGAGGACGGCGAAAAAGTCGATTTTGATATGAAAAACGATGCTCTCCTCCCTCTTATCAAGGGCGAAATTCCCGCAAAAATTCACGCACACCGTGCCGATGATATATGCAGTGCCCTACGTCTTCAAAAGGAGTTTGGAATTAAAATTACGCTTGAGCATTGTACTGACGGCGAGGTTATTGCAGATATTCTGTCAGAGAAAAATGTTCCCGTAATGCTCGGTCCTACCCTTACCGACCGCAGCAAGCCCGAGCTTGCCTCTCTCGGATTTCCGATTTACAAAACTCTTTCCGAAAAAGGCGTAAGCGTTGCAATTATTACCGACCACCCCGAAATTACTATTGGTAATTTAAGACTTATGGCACAGCTTGCCGTTAAAAACGGTATGGACAGTAACAAAGCATTGCTTGCCATAACAACCACAGCGGCAAATAATTGCGGTATCGGTGACAACGTCGGCAGTATCAAAACAGGACTTGACGCAGATTTTGCACTCTTTGACAAGCACCCGCTTGATTTTACAGCCGATAATATTATGACAATAATTAACGGAAAAACCGTGTACGAAAAAAAATCTGCTGAATAAGCAGATTTTTTTCATATACAGCATCAATCAGGATTTTCGTTTTTGGCTGACATACTCGTTCGGAGATACTCCATAATGACGCTTGAACATTTTAGAGAAAGTAAAAATATCAGTATAACCGACCGAATTTGCAGCAACAGTTACACTCTTACCGTTATCAAGCATCAGCGATGCTGCAATGCTCATTCTATAATTCAGTAAATACTGCTTGGGGGAAACACCGACTTTTTTCTTGAACAGTGTCGAAAAATAGCTGCGGTCAAGGCTTAAGCGTTCTGCAATCTGCTCAACCGTTATGCCGTACATATATTCCGAGTGTATGCAGTCCAATGCGTTTTCGACGTAGTCGGTATGATGCTTTTCCCGCCCCAGCAATAAAGCAAACAAATCCCACAGCCTTGCGGACAAAAATGCACTTCTGCCGTTAGAGAACTTGTCACAGGTCTTCATTGCGTTAAAAATTTCAACCGCTTCGGGGCAACGCACAATGTCGGTAAGTGCCGCAGGCAGAGCTTTATCGGTGGTAAAGCCTATCCATATATAACTCCACGGTTTCTCCTCGTCTGCCTTATAATACGTTTCTTCAAACGGCGGTATAATGAACATTTCACCGGGTCCGACAGCATATTCTTTATCGCCGATTTTAAAATAACCGAATCCTGACGCAACAAAATGAATAAGCCAGTAGGTTCTTTCAGCAGGACCGTAATCGTGTCCTTTATTACATTCCTCATACCCAAACTGAACAGGGTTTAAGCCATTATATCCTTCATCGGTAATAATCACACTACATTGCATAAATAACATCACCTCTTATAAATACAACAAAATGACAAATAGTAATAACATTATACTATTTTAATAATGCAATTGTCAATATATAATTGTCTTATAAAAAACAAGGAGGACTATGCAATGAAAATTACTTTTATGGGTGCAGGAAGTACAGTTTTCGCAAGAAACGTAATCGGAGACTGTATGTGTGTGGATTCACTCAAGGACAGCGTTTTTGCTCTGTATGACATCGACGCTGAACGTGTTGAAGAAAGCAGAACCATTCTTGAGGCTATGCGTGAAACCAAGGGCGGATTTGGCAGGATTGAATGTTATGTAGGAGTTGAACAACGCAAGGAAGCTTTAAAGGGTGCAGACTTTGTTGTCAATGCAATACAGGTAGGCGGCTACGACCCTTGCACGATTATTGATTTTGAGATACCGAAAAAGTACGGTTTACGCCAGACAATTGCAGATACACTCGGTATAGGCGGTATTATGCGTGCACTGCGTACAATTCCCGTTATGGACGACTTTGCAAAGGATATGGCAGAGGTTTGTCCCAATGCTCTGTTTATGAATTATACCAACCCTATGTCAATACTTACGGGATATATGCAAAGATATACACCAATCAATACTATTGGCTTGTGCCACAGTGTGCAGGTGTGCACAAAGTCACTCTTAGAAGGTCTTGGTATGGAAGATAAGCTTGACGGCAGAACAGAGCTTATTGCAGGTATTAACCATATGGCTTGGCTGCTTGAGATAAAGGATAAAAACGGCAATGACCTCTACCCCGAAATCAAGTCAAAGGTTGATGCGTACATAGCCGACCCCGAAAAGAAGGACAAGGTGCGTATGGAATACATTCGTAATTTCGGCTATTACTGCACCGAATCAAGCGAACACAATGCTGAATATAACAACTTCTACATCAAGAGTAAATATCCCGAATTGATTGATAAATATAATATTCCTCTTGATGAATATCCCCGTCGCTGTGTAGAGCAGATAGAGTCATGGAAAAAGGAATATGCCGAGCTTCTGGAAAACGGAGTAAAAGACCACGAACGCAGTCACGAATACGCTTCCTGGATTATGCAGAGCATAGTTGAAAACACGCCATACCAGATAGGCGGAAACGTAATAAATAAGGGACACCTAATTTCAAATCTTCCCGAGGACGCTTGTGTAGAGATACCGTGTCTTGTGAACGGAAACGGTATTCACCCGTGCCGTGTAGGTGCTTTGCCTGTACAATGTGCAGCAATGAATATGACCAACATCAACGTTCAGCTTCTCACGATTGAGGCTGCACGAACACTCAAAAAAGAGCATATTTATCAGGCGGCAATGCTCGACCCGCATACAAGCAGTGAGCTTGATATCGACACAATCAAAAAAATGGTCGATGAGCTTATCGACGCACACGGTAATTACCTGCCTAAATTCATATAAAATATAGTTTAAAACCACCCATTATATGGGTGGTTTTGACTATTCTATTGCGTGAATTTTGTCAATTCTTGTCTGGTGTCTGCCGCCTTCAAATTTCTCATTCAGGAAGGTATCGCAAATCATAAATGCAAGCTCTCTGCCTGTCACTCTGCCGCCAAGACAAAGGATATTGGCATCATTATGAAGTCTTGTCATTTCTGCAGAATAGACATCACCGCATAGTGCGGCACGAATACCTTTAACTTTATTTGCGGCAATGGAAATTCCAATACCCGTACCGCAGATTAAAATTCCCTTTTCATACTCGCCGTTTGAAACAGCCTTTGCAACCTTTTCTGCGATATCGGGATAATCACAGCTGTCCTCGGAATATGTTCCGAAATCGAAAAGCTCGACTCCCTGACCCTCAAGGTACTTTATAATATGTGTTTTCAGCTCAAAACCGCCGTGGTCGCTTCCAATTGCTATCATTTCATCTTCTCCCTTTCTTCTCTTTCACGCTCCGCCTGAGATTTCCTCAGATATACAGGCGAAAGTTTATTGTACTTTACGGTTTCCTTTGTCATAGCTGCAACCGCAGCGGACGCCGCCATCTGTGCGTTCAGATTTGCAGGTGCAAAAAGTGCCAGACCGCCAAGCACGGTACTGATTTTATCCTTAAAAACTGGCAGTCCGTCACCAAGGAACACCGTTTGCTCATCAAGGCTTTTTATATCAGCCAAAAGCTCATCAATGCTCAAAGCACGCATAGGTCGAATCTCTGTCGGACGTTCGCTTTCAAAGCGGTAAACCGCATTATAAACCTCACCTCGCCTTGCGTCCATTATAGGGCAGACAAGTGCGTTTGAGAATGGCAGATTGTATGCCATTGCTTCAAGAGTTGACACACCGACGCACTCTTTATTTGCAGCGTGTGCAAGTGCTTTTACCGCAGATACTCCTATTCTAAGTCCAGTAAACGACCCAGGGCCTGTCACGGCTACAAAAAGGTCTATATCCGAAACCGTCATTTCGCTTTTTTTCAGCACAGACTCTATCATCGGCATAAGCGTCTGTGAATGTGTCAGCTTGTTATTAAGCACGCACTCACACACCAGCTTGTTATCTTCAACAATCGCTGCCGATGCCACGCCAGACGAGGTATCTACTGCTAAAA
>JAFULX010000044.1 GCA_017483065.1 Clostridia bacterium
CAATTACAACAGAGTAGTTTCTTCTCTTGTAGTACATACCGAGGTCAAGACCGAGTACTGACGAATAATACATACAACGCTGCATACCGCCCTCGTCGGGTGATATAACAATTGTGGAATCCTTATCAAATTTGATATCGGGTACAGCTCTTGTAAGTGCTTTAATCATCTGATACGTTGTCTGTACATCATCAAATCCCGAAATAGGTATAGCATTCTGGACTCTTGCGTCGTGAGCGTCAAATGTAAGAATATTCGATACTCCCATATGCACGAGTTCTTGCAATGCAACAGCACAATCAAGTGATTCCCTTGCAGTTCTTCTGTGCTGTCTGCCCTCGTAGAGCATTGGCATAATTACGGTAATTCTTCTCGCCTTACCCTCAATTGCGGCAATAATACGCTTCAAATCCTGATAATGGTCGTCAGGACTCATACGGTTTTCAACTCCGTACATTTTATATGTAACACCGTAGTTGAACATATCGCAAACAATGTAAACATCGTGACCTCTGACAGTTTCGCTGATAACACACTTTGCCTCACCTGTACCGAATCTGGGGCATTTGATATGTGTTACATAAGTATCAGCGTTCTCGTATTCTTTTCTGAACTGCTTGAGATACCAATCAATCTTTTCAATAATCTCCTCGCAGCCTTTCATTGCGATGATGCTGAGTTTACCGTATATCGGGTTATTGTTTTCCATACGCTCCTCCTTAAAATATGCAATTATTTACATCATATTTATATTAACACATAAAAACTTATTTTTCAAGATAATTTGACATCATTTTATCTTTTTGGAAATCTAAACAAAAATATCGGTAAATTATAGATAATATTTTGTAATTCCTGTTCTGTTGTGAAGCCTTATACACAGTATTGTTCCAATTACCTGAACAGGAAATACAATAATATTTTTTACAAATCTCGACACAAGATAGAACACAAACGCTTTTTGGTATAATATTGCCAGCCAAAGCGTGTTTAAAACGACATTTACGAGCAATATTATAATTATGGTTGAAATGAGAGAACGAAGTCTGATATGTGTGTTTGCACGGTAGAGAAAAATCCCGTAAATCAGACCGTTCATCACGGCAGAAAGCGTAAAACCTGGAAAATACTGTCCTGACGGAAAAAATACCGCTGATAAAATATCTCCGATAGCACCTACAATCATCGCTGTGACAGGTCCCATCAGATATGCAGACGCCACAAGCGGCAGGAATGTTACCGATACTCTTGATTCAAGTGCAAGAGGAATTTTAACAGCATACAAAACCACATAGATTGCAATATACATCGCTGCGGTTGTAATTGTAATAGGTTTTTTCAGCTGATACAGGGATTGTTTGAACATAAAAATACACCTCCGAAAGTATTTGCCACTAAAACGGAGGTGTGTGTTCCTCTATTTCGGCAGCGGGATGCGACAGCCGTACCGCAAGGTCGGGAAACTCCCGCTTTTCGTTTGTGTGACAACTCCCCGTTCACACAACACTTAACGCACAACTGCCTACTCTGCAATTTTCTACATTATACACCATATTTCCAGAAATTTCAATATATTTTAATAAATTATTTCAATAACACCTGTTGAATAGGGTGCAATTTCGTAAGGGTTTAAAAAGAAATGCACTCCGTCATCGGCAAGATACCATTTAAGCTCTGAAAGTGCATCATCAAGACAATCTTCTGCATCTGAGAAAAATTTGTCAGGATCACTGTATATAAGCTCTGAAAACTTACTTAATACTGTCTTACGTATATCATTTGAATCTGCATCAATAATATCCGTACAGTCTATTCTCTCGCCTGTCAGCATATTATAAGTTACTGCCGACATTTCATAGCTTGGGTGAAACCCGCCCGCAAAGTTGGAATCAGCAAACACAATGGAAATTATATTGTCTTTGTTGTATGTAATATCAAAGCTTCTCTCCGTCATATACGGAAAATATTCGGTATTGTTTTTAAGTGCATAAGAATACGAGGATTTCGCACTTTCAAGGTATTCTATAATTCTATTATCGACAGTTTCCTCCGCATCGCCCAGAAAGAACTCATTAAAAGCATTGCTGACAACATCATCTGATATAATTTCGGGGTATGCAACACGTCCTGTAAGAATTGCGGTACCGTCATCGGCACATTCCCAATAATCAATATATCTGTCCTCTATAAGATAATCACCGTGGTTATTGGTTATCATAACTCTTTGATTTGCACCGTCCCACAGCACGTCAGCACCGAGCGATTCAGCAACAACCCTTACGGGAACTAAAGCTCTGCTGTTCATAATAACGGCAGGCGCGTCAAGTATATACATATCCTCATTCACATAGTATTCCTCGACACCTACCGTAAGTGTTACATTCTGAAAGCGTTTTGAAGCATATACGGTACTTGTTTCAGCAATCCAGTCAACGTATGCACCGAGTTCTTCAAAGATTTTACGCATAGGAACAAACGCACGGTCATTTATAATAACAGGCGGCTGTTCGTCAAAAACAACCTCTGTACCGTCAATAAAAACAGTAACATCAGCAAAAGCGGACGGCATAAAGCACATAAAAGCAATGGTTATAAGCACCACTTTTATAATCTTCATACCAATCCGCCCCCAATTACATTATATTTTGAAATACGCTCTCGTTTTTAGTAACCTTAAAGCCTGCAAGCTGCTTCCACTCCACCATTGCATCGGACAGCCTGTCCATCATCAAAGTATATTCTATTTCCTCCGAAAGCTCGTCTTTTGTAACAGGCAGCCTTTTAATAATATGATATCCAAAGCTGCTTTCTGTAAAGCCAATCTCATTAAAGCCAAGAGCTGCCGTTGTATTTTCAAATTCAGACACCATTTCGCCGCTTGAGAAAAAATATCCGTCGGGACTTGTTTCAAGTCCAGGGTCTTCGGAGTACTCCTTCATTAGTGCGTCAAAATCCTCACCTGCAAGAACTCTTTTGTTAAGGTCATCGGCAAGTACCTTCTTTTTGGCAATTTCTTCATCGGAAAGCGGCTGCTGAGTCACAGGGTCGATTGTAG
>JAFULX010000045.1 GCA_017483065.1 Clostridia bacterium
TACCTGACATTTCAAGCACCTTTGACATAGGAACGTACATCTGTGCGTCGCTCCAGAGTGTATCCGCAGTTACATCGCTACTGAAAGCGTACTCCTCGGCAAGTGCCTCAACAGTTGTACCGTTATACTCGGCATACTTTGCAACCGTCATAGCGTTCATAGCTGTATAAATATCTGTGTCGCCGTTGATTTCCTCATTGGCATCAAGACCGTATTTTGCAAGGAATTCCTCTGTGGTAATGCCTGCTTCCTCGGCAAAATCCTCAACGGTAGACGGTTGCTTGGGATTATTTACCTGATAGTGGTTTACCACAGCATATCCGCCGACTGCAAGAAATGCAACAATTATCACCGCAAAAATTGCGTTCGCACCTGCCGACGATTTCTTTACCGCTGCCTTTTTCACCTCAGGCTGTTCTTTTCTTAGCTTTTTAGCCTGTCTTTCACTCATTATTGAAATCCTCCTCATAGACAAGTAATCATATTATTTTATAACTATACCACTTTTCAGAGGAAAAATCAATACGCATTTTGTGAAATTTTAAGAAATTTTTTCCATATACCAGAAGCAGTCGGGTAATTTGTCGATATCACCTGTGCGGTATGCTTTTAAAATATTCGTCGTTTTTACGGTATCGGCAAGCGTTATCACAGCCAAAAATACCGTTGCGGTAAGCTCGGAATATGCATTCATACCCGACAGTATATAATCTGCCGCAGGGTCGAGATAACGAACAAAAATTACCGCAACAAGTCCCCACCAAACCGTATATTCACCGCATACTCCGCCCATAAAGCTGTACGGCTTGTCACGGTAATCCCACAGCATAATTCCAAAGCTCAGCTCGCCGATAATAAAAAATCCAAGCTCCACCGCACTCGCCAGAATTGCACCGAGGGCATACAAAACAAGAAGATTATCCCGAAAGCCCGAAAGAAATACTGACATCAGCACTCCTCCGACACCGTAGACGGGACACATCGGCAGACCGAGCAGCATACGGCGGCTTCTGAATCTGCCCGTTTTCACGAGTCCCCACACGCTTTCAAGACCGCACCCGAGAATTGAATATATGAAAAATTTGAGAAGCATCAGACTACCTCCAATAAATTATATTGACTATTTTGTACAAATAAGGTATAATTATGATAATTATTACGAAGAGAGAGGTAATTTCAATGGATTGTATTTTACTTGCGGCAGGCTATGCAACAAGACTTTATCCGCTGACAGAAAATATGCCAAAGGCACTCTTAAAGCTCGGCTCAAAGACTATTCTCGACCGTGTATGCGAGAAAATTGAGGAGCTTGACGAGATAAACAATATCTACATAGTTACAAACCACCGTTTTGCACAGCAGTTCGAGGACTGGGCAAAAACCTACAACGGCAAAAAGTCCGTCAAGGTACTCGACGACGGCACTACAAACAACGATAACCGCCTCGGTGCTATCGGCGATATCAAGTTTGTACTCGACAGCGAGAATATCACAGACGAAATTCTTGTTATGGCAAGCGATAATGTGTTTGATTTTTCGCTTCAGGATATGATGAATTTGTATCACGAGAAGAACACAGACGTTATCTCGGCACACTATGTCCCCGACCTTGTTGACCTGCGTCAGATGGGCGTTCTGGAGCTTGACGGCGACAACCGTGTTATCAGCTTTGTCGAAAAGCCTGCCGAGCCGAAATCGCATTGGGGTGTTCCGCCGTTCTATTTCTATAAGAAGGAAACGGTTGCACTCATTCAGCAGTATCTTGCCGAGGGCAACAACCCCGACGCACCGGGTCACCTCATTCCGTGGCTGATTGAACGCACTCCTGTATATGCTTATACCTTTGATGTTATGACAATTGATATCGGCACACCGAAAACCTATGCCGAGGCACAGAAATTATTTGACTGATAAACGGAGGGATTCGTATGTTCGACAGGAAAATACTCAAGCAAAGAGCAAAGCAAACACTTGCCGACAGCTATTGGAATGCCCTTGCAATGATACTTGTGGTTAATTTTGCAGCCACCGTA